>NZ_JACEQV010000020.1:0-102494 GCF_015356275.1 Pseudoalteromonas sp. PPB1
ACTCACCCGTCCGCCGCTCGTCATCTTCTAGCAAGCTAGAAATGTTACCGCTCGACTTGCATGTGTTAGGCCTGCCGCCAGCGTTCAATCTGAGCCATGATCAAACTCTTCAATTAAAAGTTTTTTGAAACCGAAGTTTCGTGCTCATTGAATTCTGATTTTGATTTCCCACCTATAAAAGATGAGATATCGAATTGACTGTGCTGAAACAAGTAAACTTGTTTCCGTTGGTCACTCAGTTCAATTGAGACTCTAAATTTTTGTGCGTCATTCAGTAAAACTGAAATCCGCTGTTAGAACTCAATCTGTACGAGTGCCCACACAGATGATTGCTTCATATTTTTAAAGAACGGTGCGACTTAATGTCGCCGCGCTGTTAGCGCTGAGGGTTGTGCATTCTAATCACTTCCCATTTTATGTCAACACTTAATTTTGAAAAGTTTCAGAATCAAGTTTTATTTGACTCCCAACTCGTTGGCTCGTTGCTTTTCAGCGTTGTGCCCCGTGTCGGTGGATGCGCATTATAGGGAAATCGAAACCCAGCGCAACCCCTTTTTTGAAGAAAAGTGAGAAAAACAGCGCGTTCGAACAAGATTCAAACAAAACGCGCTTTTTTAGGCCTTTATTGTACAAAAAGAGCGCTTAATCGCGCTCAATTTTCAATATCCAGCCGGCTTTTTCCTGATACCCAGCTTCTAACTCTAATTCGCTGCGCATCAAAGGGTGCTCGTGCAGCCACTCATCAGGCAAAGTCAGGGTAAGCGTTTCAGGTTCAGTCGCTGTGATGTATAGATCTGGCAGGACATCATCCTGACGGCGCATAGATAAGATAACCGCAACCCGGAAGATCCTGACAAGTAACTCAATGAATCCCTGATGATGACCAAACTGAAGAAAGGTATCTTCTTCTACGTCGAGTCGGTGGTTACCTACTAAAGTTACCACCATCTGCTTTTGTACTCGGGAATATCCCGGCATACCAGTATGTTTTAAAATGTACGCACTGTGCAGATGATAAGACTTATAGTCAATGACCAGACCAATCTCGTGCATAGATGCAGCGGCACTCAATAAACTACAGGCGCTTTGAAAATCAAACTGCATTGGTGCTTTCAATTGCTGTAGAAAAATTTTGCATATATCAAACACACGAGCCGCTTGTCCGGCATCAACATGATACCGGGACATAAAGCCATCGAGTGTGCGTTTACGAATATCAGCCTGGTTCAACTGATCAATCATACTGTATAGAATGCCTTCACGCAGTGCACCGCCTGCAAGGCCCATTCGTTCAATCTTTAATGCTTCAAATAGCGCAATTAAAATTGCCAGCCCAGAAACAAACACCAAACGGCGTTCTTCACTCAGGCCGGGCAACTCAAGCTGCTCTATATTTTCAAACTGAATGGCTTGCGCACGAATTGCCTGAAGCTTATCCAGCGTCAGCATCTCATCCAGGCCCTGCGCCGCAAAAATTTCCTGAATCGCCTGGACTGTTCCAGATGCGCCAATGGCAAGCTCCCAGCCAGACGACTTATATTGAGCAGCATAAGGAGCAACAACCTCGTGTGCTGCAGCCGTTGCTGCAGAGAAATTGGCCTCGCTCAGTGTACCATCTGAAAAATAGCGCTCTAAATAGGTGACACATCCCATATTCAGGCTATGGTACAGCTGTGCTTCAAAGCCCTGACCAATGACAATTTCGGTGCTCGCGCCACCGATATCAACAACAAGCTGTCGACCCTGGCAAGCTGAGGTATGTGCGACGCCCTTGTATATAGACCGGGCCTCTTCTTCCCCACTAATAATAGAAATAGAGTGACCCAGAATTTGCTCAGCTTTATTCTTAAAGACATCAGCGTTGGTTGCCAGGCGCAAGGTTGCGGTGGCCACAATACGTATATTGTTAGCCGGGATATCCTGAAGTCGTTCAGCGAACAAGGATAAACATTCCCACCCTCGCTGCATCGCTTCTTCACTCAGCAAATTTTGCTCATCCAGGCCTGCTGCCAGCCTTACTTTACGTTTGACCCGACCAATTGTATGCACGCCACCGGCCATATGTTTTGCGATCAACATATGGAAGCTGTTTGATCCTAAATCAATCACCGCATACACATTTTCATGTGGAGATCTCTGAACCACGCTTACTAACCTCTATCTACCTCTACCAAAACGCCCAATTAATTGCGCGGGCGCGATTTTTGGTAACTACCTTGTCGACGGTTATTACCGCTGCGATTACCGCGCTGACCGGACGTATTTCTGCGCCTTTGTTGTCTGGCTGGCGCTTTAATATCGTCGAGCAGAGCTGACTTATCGTAGTGTGAAACCGGAATTGCATGGTCAATGTATTCTTCAATCTCATGTAAGTTATATGCATATTGCTCACAGGCAAAACTTATTGCATGCCCTGACGCGCCTGCTCGGCCAGTACGGCCAATGCGATGCACATAATCTTCACAGTCGTCTGGCAAATCAAAATTGAGTACATGACTCACCTCAGGAATATGCAAACCTCGCGCGGCAACATCCGTTGCAACCAGCAGGTCTAATTCGCCCTTAGTGAATTTAGACAAAATCGACAAACGCTTCTTCTGATTAACGTCACCGGTTAACAATCCAACCCGATGCCCATCATTTTTCAGCCACTCATACACGTTTTCACAACTGTGCTTTGTATTGGCAAATACAATCGCCTTGTCTGGCCACTCTTCCTCAATCAAGGTAAGGAGTAAAGGAATTTTGTCCTCTTGCGAGGGATGGAACAACTCTTCTTTGATCCGTTTGCCTGTTTTAACATCCGGTTCAATTTGTACATGAATCGGATTGTGCATATGTTCAAAAGCTAGCTCCTGAACACGATAAGACAGAGTTGCAGAAAACAGCAGATTCAGACGTTGTTGTGTATCCGGCATGCGATTAAACATATAACGAATATCTTTGATAAAGCCCAAATCAAACATTCGGTCTGCTTCATCTAGTACAACAACTTCAATATTATTAAGGTTATAGGCACCTTGTTTATAGAAATCGATCAGGCGTCCGGTCGTACCAATGAGGATATCCACCCCTTTTTCTAGTTGTGACCGTTGTTTTTCGTATTCTTCGCCACCATATACTAAACCAAGCTTTAACCCACACGCCGGCGCCATGATTTGTGCGTCTTTGTGGATTTGGATCGCAAGCTCTCGTGTCGGTGCCATAATCAATGCCCGTGGCTGACCGGCAACCTGAGCGTCAGATTGGCTTTGCATCAGCCTGTGACAAGTCGCAGTTAAAAACGCCAGCGTTTTACCTGTACCTGTCTGAGCCTGACCGGCAATGTCTCTGCCCTCACTAATGTAGGGCATGCACTTTGCTTGGATTGGCGTACAGTATTCGAAGCCACTCGCTGTCAAACCGGCGACCACTTCCGGCGCTAAAGCAAAGTCGATAAATTTTTTATTGGTCAAATGTGTCTTAGTCATAGCGATTAAGCATAACGTTTAAACTTGCAATAAGAAACAAGAGTGTTTAAATACGCATTAAATAATTGACCTAATTCTAACGGAGAGCGCAATGAGCGACAAAATTATTCAATTAACTGATGACAGCTTCGAAGCAGACGTGCTTAAGTCGGATACCCCTGTACTGGTAGATTTCTGGGCTGAATGGTGTGGTCCATGTAAAATGATTGCACCTATCCTGGACGAAATTGCAGACGAGTTCGAAGGTCGCGCAACTGTAGCTAAGCTCAACATCGATCAAAACTCACTAACACCACCTAAATTTGGTATCCGTGGTATCCCAACTCTGCTGCTATTCAAAGACGGTGCCGTTGCAGCCACTAAAGTTGGTGCGTTGTCTAAAACACAACTGATCGAGTTCCTTGAGAACAACATCTAACTGAACACTTATTACCAGCATCAGCGTAAGCTGGTCGCTGATAAGTCACAGTCTGAATGTAACAGGTAGTGCTGTGTTAGCACTACCTGATTAAATTTGTATAAAGACTGGACGACTGCTCCCCTAGCTGCTAACTTATAGAGCCACTAACCTTAAGCAATTTCAATTCAATCCCTCGTACCACGAGAGAACAACTTTTAAATAAAGAACCCACCAATATGCATTTACGCGAACTGAAAGACAAGTCAATCAATGAGCTTGTAAAACTTGCCGAGTCTATGGGACTCGAAAACGTCGCCCGTCTGAGAAAACAAGACATCATCTTCGCCATCTTGAAAGCGCACGCGAAAAGCGGCGAAAACATTTATGGTGGCGGCGTGCTGGAAATTCTTCAGGATGGCTTCGGCTTTTTACGCTCATCGGAAGCCTCCTATCTGGCAGGCCCGGATGACATTTATGTTTCGCCAAGTCAGATCAGACGCTTTAGCCTACGTACCGGTGACAGTATCAGCGGTCTGATCCGCCCACCTAAAGATGGTGAGCGCTACTTCGCACTGCTGAAAGTGAATGAAGTTAACTTTGATAAGCCAGAAAATTCCAGAACTAAAATCCTGTTTGAAAACCTAACACCTATCCATGCCAACGAACGTATGGTGATGGAACGTGGTAACGGTAGTACAGAAGATATCACTGCGCGTGTTCTGGATCTGGCTTCTCCGATCGGTAAAGGTCAACGTGCATTGATTGTTGCGCCACCTAAAGCCGGTAAAACCATGCTGCTACAAAACATTGCGCAGTCTATTTCTTACAACAACCCAGATGCAACACTCATGGTATTGCTGATCGATGAGCGTCCGGAAGAAGTAACAGAAATGCAGCGCCTGGTGCAGGGTGAAGTAGTCGCCTCAACCTTCGATGAACCAGCAAGCCGCCACGTACAGGTTGCAGAAATGGTCATTGAAAAGGCGAAACGTTTAGTCGAGCACAAGAAAGACGTCATCATTCTGTTGGACTCAATCACCCGTCTTGCACGCGCCTACAACACAGTCATCCCATCTTCAGGTAAAGTCCTGACAGGTGGTGTTGATGCCAACGCACTGCACAAGCCGAAGCGCTTTTTCGGTGCTGCACGTAATGTAGAAGAAGGTGGCAGCCTGACTATTATCGCTACTGCCCTGATTGATACAGGCTCTAAGATGGATGAAGTCATTTACGAAGAGTTTAAGGGCACCGGTAACATGGAATTGCACTTAAACCGTAAGATCGCTGAAAAGCGTGTCTTCCCGGCGATCGACTTTAACCGCTCAGGTACCCGTCGTGAAGAGCTACTCACTAAGCCAGATGAGCTGCAAAAGATGTGGATTTTACGCAAGATTGTTCATGAAATGAGCGAAATCGATGCAATGGAGTTCCTGATCGATAAGCTTTCAATGTGCAAAACCAACAACGAGTTCTTTGACTCGATGAAGCGAAAATAACCCTCCACTTCAGAAAAAGCCTGCTTATGCAGGCTTTTTTTATGGCGTCATAGCTTGGAACTCTCTGATTGGTGTTCTATATATTAGGAAGTGTACAAAGACACATGTTTGTATGTCAGGGAAAGGCTCCTCTCCCGACCGCACGGCTCTCAACCAGGGCCTGCAATTGCATTACGACACGTGTTATTTAGTAAGCCTGATAAGGAAGAACACTTCAATGCGTTTAGTAGCCAGTGCCATGGCCGTGACTGCGGTGAACATAGCTGCCGTGCTGGTCTGTGCAGCCATATTCTCCCTACCTCTAATAGCCACCGCCTCACTGATTGTCATGATGCTGATTTCATCTGTTGTGATCACACTCTGGGTAGACAAGAAGCAAGAAAAGGGCGCCTACCTGCAAAGTTTTGTCAGTGCGCTTCATCACCAGGACACGATTGACCTGACTTTTCGCTTTGACGAAAAAGACAAATCACTCCCCAAAGCTTGCCTAGCCATAAACGCCAGTATGGCGATGATGGAACACATTATTGGAGAAGTCTATGCCTCTTCATCGCGACTGACCCCCATGGCCGATAGCCTACGTGATACCTATGCCTCCATGACACAAAAAGCCACCATTCAACATGCACATGGAGAAGACCTGGCCACAGCCATCAACCATATGTTGACAGTTTCAAGAGAGCTGGATGACAGCCTGGAGAAAATCTACAGCTCCGTTGAAAATGCCACGCAGGCAGTCAAAAAAACCCGAGTGGATACTGACAAAAGCCAACAAAGCCTGATGACGCTGGCAAGCAATATTCAGGCGACCAGCGAACAAATAGCGATACTAAAAACAGACAGCGATGCCATTAGCTCCGTCATTGATGTGATTAATGCCATTGCAGATCAAACCAACTTGTTAGCACTGAATGCCGCTATTGAGGCCGCAAGAGCGGGTGAACAAGGTCGAGGGTTTGCCGTAGTAGCCGACGAAGTGCGCAGCCTTGCAGCTCGCACCAGCCAATCGACGCAAGAAGTACGCAACATGGTCAACAAGATCCAGGCAGGTACAGACAGTGCACATGCTCTGATGTTAACCGCACTGGAAGAAACCGATAAAACGGTTAGTTTGTCAGAAGCCTCAACGAAAGAGGTCGATCAGATTGAACGGGCTATGATTGATATTAATGCTATGTCGCACAGCATCCATGACCAGGTGAGCCAACAGAAAACCGTCTCTGATGAAGCGCAATCCAGCATTGAGTCTATGGTTGAACTCAATTCAGATGCGCTGTCCGCGTCAAAAATTCAGGCTGTATCGAGCAGTGATCTGATCAACCTGGCCGCATGTATTCATGAAAAGTTATCTATGTTTACCGCAGAGCGACCACATCCTGACATGTCTCACAGGACCGACACCAGTCGCTATAACAGCAATGTTGATACTAACGCAGTCTCCAATAAGCCCCACAGCCCCCAAGCTGAGGAACACAGTAAATTAGGAGACATCGAGCTGTTCTGAGTAACTGCACACTTTGAGTTCATCACACAGGATCAGAAACAAATCCTGATAAAGCGCAGTTTGCTCTTGCTTCAACGCCGCTTCAAACTGTGAGGCAATATCTGCAATATGCACAAACTCGAACATACTCGCCGCCCCGTTTAATTTATGGCAGTGATGCTGTAATGCCTGCCAATCCTGCTCTTGCCATAAATCGATCAGCTTATACCTTTCCTGCTCCAGGGTCTGTGCAAAACTCTGTTTGAGATCGCTCATGTCTATCGACAAGTCCAGTGCCTGAGCCGCATTGGTGCGCTGCAAGGACTGAGCAAGCGTTTGATATAGCACATCACTGTTGATCGGTTTACTGAGATGACCACTGAACCCCTGAGCCAGGTAACCTTTAATTTCATGCTCCATCACGTTTGCCGTCAGTGCATAGACCTCACCCTCAAAGCCAGCCTGACGCAATAGTTGCAATGCTTCAAGGCCATCCATTTCTGGCATCTGAATGTCCATCAACACTACATCAGGATAAGCACTGAGACAGCGTTCTACAGCTTGCCTTCCGTTACTGACGGCATCCACTTCCAGGCCCATTTTTTCCAGTAAACGAACGATCAAAGCACGGTTATCATCATGATCTTCCGCCAGCAATACCGTGCCGGACAAGCGTGTACCTGGTTCCTGATTGAGGGCGGGCTGCGCCTCATTAAGGCACTCTATTCCATTGGTGTGACTCAGCCGGGCACAAGGGACAACCAACTTAAACTGGCTCCCTTTCTCGACTTCACTATGTACCGAAATCTCCCCCCCCATCATCTTAGCCAAATGCTGTGACAGGCTAAGCCCTAATCCGGAGCCGCCAAACCGACGCGTAATACTGTTATCTCCTTGCTGGAAACACTCAAAAATCCTGGCCACCTGCGACGGTGACATGCCAATGCCACTGTCCCGGACAAGAAAGGTGAGACCATCTTCATATTGCCGAATAATCAGCTCTACCTGCCCATGCTGCGTAAACTTAACCGCATTGCTGAGTAAGTTTATTAAGATCTGTTTCAGGCGCACATAGTCAAGCCGAACCAAATAGGGGACAGGCAACTCATTTTCGACTAACAAGGCAAGTGACTTTTCCATACAAGGACGCTGAAACATATCGCAGACATCTGCCAATAAATTCTCTATGGTAAATTCGGTGTACTCCAGCTCCAGTCGCTGTGCCTCTATTTTGCTCAGGTCCAGTACATCGCTAATGAGGTCTTTGAGATGATTGCCCTGTCGCGTCACAACGGCCAATGACGACATAAGATGGGCGTCGTGCGTGTAATCCTGCTGCAAGCTTTCGGCATGGCCCAAAATTGCAGTCAGCGGGGTGCGAATTTCATGGCTGATATTGGCTAAAAACTGACTTTTTACCTGGTTTGCATTACGCAGCTCATCGGCGCTTTGCTGCAACTGTGCCGTTCGCTGTGCCACTTTTTTACTAAGCTCAATTTTTGCCCGTCGCTCGGTCGCGCGATGATAAAAAGCAAACACGGAGATCAGCGCCAGACATAAGATCAGCCCACTCATCCACAATAGTTGATTACGTTGTTCATCTTGCAGTTGCTGTAGCTCCTGCGCTTGCTTCATTTTAGCAAGCTCCTGGCTTAACTGACTTTCTTCAAACTTACTCTGGTACTTATTAAGACGTGTAATAAGCCCCTCATTGAGCAACGAGAATTGCAAGTCCCGATAGTAATCGAGCGTTTCAGCCGCAGACTGCATCTTGCCTGTTGCCGCCTGAACCAGCGCCAGCAAGTGTAAAAACTCACGTTCCCTGAGCCTATCTCCCAGTTTGCGAGTCAGCATTAACCCTTGATCAATGCTGGCTTTTGCACCGGCGATATCATTGCGCATCAGCTGCAACCTGGCCATCGGATGTAAGGCATGCATTACGCCAGCCTGATTGTCGGCTTTTTCAGCGTAATACATGGCAAAATTGACCTCCTGCTCTGCTGTCGTGTAATCACGGACCAGCAGGCTCAGTTTCGCCATATTGACATATTCAAATGCCAGATGACGCGTATCATTGATACTGTGGTAGTAATCAACAGCAGCTTTAACCGCACCACGGGCCAATTCAGGACGATTTGATTCGGTGTAAATGACCCCCAGATTACCCTGTACTAAAGCCACACCATAATGATCTTCAAGCCGCTCAAATAACGTCCTGGCACGCTTGAGTAACTCTTCTGCTTTATCGTAGCGAAATTGGCGAATATAAACGCCGGCAAGATTCAGCAGCATATCAGCCCTATCCTGCTCATTTCCATGCTGTTCATACAGCATATATGCTGCCAGATACTGTTCCAGTGAGGCTTCTAAATCATGGATCTGAATAAATGACATGCCCAGATTATTGTGGATGTCTGCGCGCTCAATGGGGTTATCTCTTTGTTCAGCAACTGCGAGTGCCTGCTGATAATCGACCACAGATGCAGCGTAATCTCCCTGATAAAACGCACTGATCCCCTGCATCTTAAGTGCATGATACAAACTGTCAGACAAACGCTCATCACGACTAAAAGATTCCAGTTGCTCAAAATAACGGATCGCCATCTCATAGCGCATGCTTTCGAGTGCAATTTTACCTATGGCCTTAAGGGTCGCCGCACGTTGCTGCGGACTTAATTCAGTGACCTGTAGCAATCGTTCGGCACTGAGTACCTGCTCCTGCCAGCTGGACAGGTCTGATAAGGCCTCAATTTGTGATGTAATCGCAGGTTTGGCAGTAGACTCAGCACGGCCTTGCGCCGACCAGATCCCCACCAGTAACACAGTGGCCACAGCCCACTTAAACCCCTTAATCATCCCTGTCTGCCCCGTATTACTTGCAATAGACGTGTTAAAAAATAAGAATTGAACAAAGAAGATACACTATGTTTACAGGCGGAACAATGTTGAACCCCCTCCTTGATGCCACTTTTAGAATAATCACCCGTGAACGCGCAACCCAATTGCATCGATTGGCCGCCGCGCTGGATGCTGAAATCGGATTGCCGAAACTAGATAATGATCCGGACAAGGACCTTTTTAAACGTAACTTTTTGTTGATGAACGCACTGTATCAGCTACAGCACGAGGGTGCGGAACAAGGTTACCACCTTCAGGTAGAGGCCATGGATATCCGCCTGACTGAGCAACCTGCCAAATCAGCTTTGCAAACACAGGATCCGCTCAGAGATTATTATTTAGATTGGCGCAATTATGATACCAGCAAGGACGACGTGATTGCGTTACTCGATCAGTTCTGGCAACGCTACCTCAAATTACCGCAACTGGCACCGCAACAACACGCCGAGTTAATTAAAAAATGGCAGCTGCCGACCCCATATTGCCGGCGCCAACTCAGTAAGCGCTGGCGCACACTGGCATTTGCAGCCCACCCGGATCAACAAGGTAACAACTCCGAGTTTCAGCAGCTTCAGTACGAATACGAGCAACTCAAACACTATGCGAAAGTAGAAAACTCAAGCAACTCGCATAAAACGGAAAAATCTTCGCGATAACACAGCAATTATTTAGCGATTTAGCCCGGCTAAATTAGCGATTTTTAACCCTATTATCGACAGATTTCCCTTCGCTTAATGTGCATTGATAACCCTACAGGCTCATTCGCTTGGCTTTAAATTTACGCCCCTTTAGCTTGCTCTCCTGTAACTTCCTCAGCGCAGGCTTGACCCCTTCTCTGGCTACCGCGACAAATGCCTGATGATCCAACACATCGATATTACCGATCAGACTTGCACCTATCCCCTGCTCAGAAGTCAGACAACCGACAATATCACCCGCACGAAGTTTATCTTTTTTACCGCCATCAACCTGCAAAGTCACCATAGGAGGCTTAAACACAGGTTTGTCGAGCAGGCTCAGTGGCGGAGGAGTTGCCGGCTCAAAGGTGTGCTCATAAATTTCGCCCAATTTAGCGACTTTAAACGCCTCGTTTTCACCGTACAAGGAGCACGCAAGGCCTTTTTTGCCACCCCGCCCGGTTCGACCTACCCGGTGTACATGAGTTTGCGGATCCAGCGCCATATGGTAGTTGATCACCATATCAACGTCTTCAATATCCAGGCCCCGGGCAGCGACATCCGTGGCAACCAATACCGATGCACTTTTATTGGCAAAGCGGATCAGTGCACGAACCCGCTCAGCTTGATCCAGGTCGCCATGTAAGGTCACGACGTTGACACCACTACTCTTAAGCTCACTGTACAGCTTTTTCGTTTCCACTTTGGTGTTACAAAAAGCAATGCAACTGACGGGTTTGTAATGCTGGAGCAACAGTCGCAAAGTATTCAATCTCAGCTTGTTATTTTTGAGTGCAAAAAACTGCTGCTTAATCTGCCTGTTGAGAGTCTCTTCTTCTCCTTTCACCATCACAGGTTCACGCATGAACTGCTGTGTCAGCGCTTCGATGTCCTTCTGATAAGTGGCACTGAACATCAAGGTCTGGCGCTCTGGTGGCAGATATATCGCGATATTTTCCAGCGCTTCGACAAACCCCATGGCCAACATCTGATCGGCTTCATCCAACACCCAGGTCTGCACTTGGGTCAGGTCGAGTGTTCCTTTATACAAATGTTCTTCAATCCGCCCTGGGGTGCCAACCACCACGTGCGCACCATGCTCCAATGAGCTGATCTGGGGCCCGATAGGCTCACCACCACATACGGTCAGTACTTTGATATTTTGCATACTACGCGCCAGCTTGCGGATCTCAGTAGCCACCTGCTGCGCCAGCTCTCGAGTCGGCGCCAGTACTAAACTCTGGATCACCTGCTCTTCGACCACCAATTTATTCAGCAGGCCAAGGCTAAATGCCAGTGTTTTCCCCGACCCTGTTTTTGCCTGCGCAATCACATCCTGGCGGGCAATAATGGCGGGCAATGCCTGCGCCTGAATGGGCGTCATGGTAGTAAAACCGGCTTGCTGTAAACCACTTTGAAGGTGCCGGGTCAACGACACTTGATTAAACGACTGAGTCACACTATTACCTCGGATGAATTCAATCCGCCAAGTTTAGCAAATCCCCCATAGCGCCGTCACTTCAGTAAGCAAAAACGCCCATTCACCCCGAAACAGTTTAATTTAACAACAATTGTTGCGACAATCTCTGTCGATGTAAATTACCAAGGGTTACTATGGATCAGATAATACGCTTTGCGCCTTTTGGCAGGCTAACCAGCGCCGCCAGACATTGGCTATTGCCACTTTGTGCGTTAACCGCCAGCTTTGTGGGTCAGGCTGATGAATTCACACAAAAACAACTCGAAGACGTCGCCAAAGTGCGCACGCTGGCAAGTCAGAGCGACTTAAGCTGGCAGTTACTGGAATCACTCACCACAGAAATTGGCCCACGCCTGCCCGGCACAGAAAACGATAAATTAACCGTGGCCTGGGCGGAGAAACAGTTTAAGCGCCTGGGCTTTGATAAAGTCTGGCTGGAAGCCGCGACCTTCCCTGAGTGGCGACGCTATCATGAATCGGCAAAACTAATCGCGCCCAGTGAGCAGCCCCTGCATATCACGGCGCTGGGCAACAGTATCAGCACCCCACAACAAGGGTTACGTGGTGAAGTCGTGCTGTTTGAAACTTTTGATGAACTCAAAGCCGCACCGGTTGGCAGCCTGAAAGGTAAAATTGCCTTCATCAACTACCGAATGAATCGGGACATCGATGGTAATGGCTACGGCCCGGCGGTTCAGGCACGCAATAAGGGGGCTGTAGAAGCGGCGAAAAAAGGGGCTATCGCTTACATGATGCGTTCCGTCAGTACTGCCCATCATCGCTTTGCCCACACCGGTGGCAGCCACTACGATGAGCAAGTTACAAAAATACCCGCAACCGCCATTGCGAATCCGGACGCCGACCAAATCGCGCGTCTACTCAAGCATGGCCACACGCCTCAGGTTGAGATCAATATTCAGACCGAAGATCTGGGCGAAGGAACCAGTTTTAACGTGATCGGCGAAATCACCGGTTCAGAGTTTCCTGATCAATATGTGCTGCTTGGCAGCCATCACGACTCTTGGGATCTTGGGACCGGCGCATTGGACGACGGCGCTGGTATGGCGCTGACCATGGCTGCGGCCAAACACATTGCGTCAGTCACTCGCCCCAAGCGCAGTATTCGGGTAGTCCTGTTTGCCGCGGAAGAGCTTGGATTGTGGGGTGCGAAAGCCTACTTTAAACGCCATGAAGACAAACTGGCGCAGATTGTAGCCGCCGCTGAGTCAGACTTTGGTGCTGACGTAGTGTATGCGTTTGAGTCAAAAGTGAATGCAGCGTCTCTGCCACTGGTACGTGCTATTGCGGAACAGCTTAAGCCGCTCGGCATTACCTATATTGGTGCTAATCGCGCGCGTGGCGGTCCGGACCTGATACCGTTAAATAACATGACATCAGCGCCCATTTTCGACCTGCACCAGGATGGTACAGACTATTTTGATTATCATCACACAGCCGACGATACGCTGGATAAAGTGGATCCGGAAAAACTCAAGCAAAATACCGCAGCCTATGCCGTCTTTGCTTTAATGGCTGCTAATGGCAAAACATCGATGCAAGGCAAATAATGCCGGCATTGTTCAGTAAGTGATTTCCGCACAGGCACCGGACTGAATTGGGCGGTGCCTCATCCCAATCAAGGAATGCCCATGGATAAACTCACCGCAGGCCTGTTTACATCCCATGACCTGATCACCCGCTTTCTCATCCGCTTCAAAAATGCGTTGCTGGTTGCGACTGTACTGAGCGTTATCGGGTACTTTTGGCTCCAGCATGCTCAGCAAACAGCGCAGTTTCAGCGGCTGTTACTCGAGCCCAAAACAGATGACCTGATTTTGGTTGATTTAGGTCGCTTTGATACGCAACGAGTCTACCAGGCCCAATATCGGATCACTCAGGTTGTGGCGACGACCGACGACATTATCACCGTCAAACAAGGGCGATATACTTATGGTCGCAAACGAGATGTAAAACGAGCAATTCAGTTAGATAACCTGATGCTGGACAATTATTTTGATGCCACGCCACTGCAATGGCCCCGCACTGAACTGGCACACTATTTTGAGCAAGGTGCGATCTACGCCATCCACCGCCCCAATGACATTTATGTCATGGGTGGGATAGTCAAGCCCAGAGTGATACCGCGCCTGCATACACCAACAGCCAAACACCGGCTCTCGCCCGACAACCAACGCGGCATAGCGCACTATCAAATGGGTGAACTGCAGCAGGCACGCGAGGCCTTTGCTCTTTCAGCGCAACAGGATGATCACTGGGGGCAGTATAATCTCGCAACCATGCTACTTGGTGGCGAAGGGGGAGAGGCAGATCCTAAGCGGGCAATCGAATTACTGCGTCAGGCCGCGACAAAAGGCAACCCCAAAGCACAAACACTGCTCAGCGAGCTGTGTCCTGGTAACAAAGCCTGTGACTAGCTAGCGCGCCACTGTTACCTGCTTAGCCTCTCCGTCAGGCTGCTCTGCATAGCGATGAATAAAAGCTTCAAATTGTGCCGCATCAGCGGGTTTCGCATGCAGGAAGCCTTGTGTGTAATCACATCCGAGCGACTGTAAAAACGCCAGCTGGGCCGGGGTTTCAACCCCCTCGGCAATCACCGTCAGGTTAAGCTGTCCGGCCATGGATACAATGGCACTCACCAGGGCTCGGTCTTCCTCGTCCTCAGGCAAGTCTCGAATAAATGCGCGATCAATTTTCAGTTTTGACAGCGGGAAACGTTTGAGATAGCTCAATGATGAATAACCCGTCCCGAAGTCATCAATAGCCAGACCAACCCCCATTGCACGCAAGGTCTCCAGCTGACGCTGAATATGGCCCGAGTTGTCCGCCAATACGGTTTCAGTGATCTCTAATGTCAGCGCATCGGCCGCTAACCCGGTTTCTTTGAGTACCTTAGCAACCAGACTGGCGATGTCCTGTCGCTTAAACTGCGTACTCGACACATTCACGGAAACAAACAAGGGCTGACCCGTTTGTGTGATCCAGGACTTCGCCTGCGCACAAGCCTGATAAAGCACCCATTCACCGATAGTGATGATCAATCCCAGCTCCTCGCAGATAGGGATAAAGTCAGCAGGCGACACCAATCCCAGCTGCGGATTGTGCCATCGCAATAAGGCTTCACAACCCAGTCGCTTTTGCCCGACAATCGGCTGGTACGCCAGGTAGAGCTCACGATTTGTCAGCGCGCGGTGTAACGCCCCTTCCAGCGCACTGCGTGCTTTTGCATGCTCATGCATCGCAGAGGTAAAGAACTGAAAACAATTACGACCATGCTCTTTTGCTTTATACATGGCGCTGTCGGCATTCCTGAGCAACACTTTGCGATCTGCGCCATCATCGGGATAGAAGGTGATCCCCATACTGCCAGACACAAACGCTTCATGGCCTTCCAGAAAAAACGGCTCACTCAACGCATGCAGTACCTTGGTCGCCAGTTTTTCCATGTCACTGATCTTCGCCATATCGGGCAACAGCAGCGCAAATTCATCACCACCTAATCGCGCAACGGTATCCGAGTTACGGGTACACTCTCGGATCCGGTTGGCCGCTTCAATCAATAATTGGTCGCCAATATGGTGTCCCAGCGTATCATTCACGGCTTTAAAGCGGTCCAGATCGATAAAGCACACCGCCAGACGAGTTTGCTTTTGTTTCGCTTGTGCCAGCGCCAAATCAAACTTAGTGTGATAATGGTGACGATTTGCCAGCCCGGTAAGATTGTCAAAGTTGGCCTGCTGCCACATCAGCTGTTCATTGCGCTTACGTGACGTAATATCATTAAACAATGCCACATACATATCGATTTCGCCCGCGGCATCAAACACCGCTGACACCTGCAACCAGCTTGGATAAACCTCACCATTTTTGCGTTTATTCCAGATCTCACCTTCCCAGTGTCCACGCGAGGTTAGCGCATCATACAACTGAGCAAAATAGGCCGCATCGTGCCGACCTGAATTGAATATCGATGGTGTGTTACCCAGTACCTCTGCAGCCGAGAAGCCAGTGATGTCGGTGAAAGCCTGATTCACCATCTGGATCTGATTGTCACGATTCGACACCAATACCCCTTCGCTGGTTGTCGAAAATACCGTGCTGGCCAGGCGTTGTTCTTTTTCGCCCGCAAGGCGCTTGCTGATGTCCTGGATCAAATAAATCGATCCAGTCTCCGTGCCCGCATTATCCAGCACTGGAGTTTTACTAATCTCAACATCGCGCCGTTTACCCGCCAGCGTAACCTGACATTCCACAGGCTCAGCACCCAGGTTATCCAGGCAGCGACAGTCCTCCATAATAAGCGCCATTGGGCGCCCCTGAATGCTGCCTAAATCTCGCCGGGCAGCCTGATTGGCCGAGGCCACCACATTACTCGAATTGGTATAGATGAGATAATCACCAATGGCATTAAAAATAGCACTGAAGCGGTTTTTCTGTAGTTCGGTGCGGCGTTTGGCGCGGCGTAAGCGCAAGGTAAATAACACCAGCACTAAAATAGAACCACCAAGAATCGCAATCACGCTGCCGAGCAAGATCAACTGCACCGTATTCGCCTCTTTCAACTCAGCAGTTTGCAGGGCGACTTGCTGCTCAAGGTTAGACTGGTAATGCCATAAGTCGCGCTCCAGACTGCGTTGTGCACTGATATCCTGGATCACCGACAACAACAGTGGCTGACCCTGTTCATTGCTAAAAGGGGCAGAATACACACTCACGGTTCTGATTTCCTGGCTGGCCAGCTGATGCTGAAAGATAAAATAATTGCGCCCTTCGCTGAGCGCAGACATTCTCTCCTGCTCAACCTGCTGGGGTGTAAACTGATTGATCTGCTGGATCTGCATGGTTTCCAGCCGGGCCTGAGAGTAGCCATAAAAGCGCGCCGCGGCCTCATTCGCCTGAACGATGTTGCCGGTTTTTGGCTCAATGAGTAACATCACCGCACTATGCTGCTCAAACGCACTCGCAGGCAAAAATGGCTGCACGGTTGAACTACTTGCAGCGGAGCAAAACAAGGCCAGAATGGCAATACATGAGCTGGCTATTATGGTTGTTATCTTCAAGCCGCCTCCAAACAAATACTGCGCAATGCAACTGACTATAACTGAAAGCCAAAAGCAAAGATATATACCCAGTTCAGACTATTGCGCCGAATCAATTATTTCCTCTGTTAGCATAATAGTCGCTAATAGAACTTTGATACACCCACAGTATGCCCTTTTTCACCTAAGTTCCCCCTGCCAGTAAACCAAACCGGCAAACCAGTCGTAAATCTCTGTTCTACATCTGGCGACTTGTTATACTAGCGCCATAAAGTCTGTGCAGCCCAAATTAATGATGAAATATAAAGATTTGAGAGAATTTATTGCTCTGCTGGAAAAGCAGGGCGAACTGGTACGGGTCAGCCAGCCCATCTCCACAAAACTGGAGATGACTGAAATTGCCGACCGTACATTACGGGCCGGTGGACCGGCTATCCTGTTTGAAAACCCCATTGGCTTTGATATGCCAGTACTGGCTAATCTATTTGGCACCCCCAAACGTGTTGCAATGGGCATGGGCCAGGATGACGTCAGTGAATTACGCGAAGTCGGTAAGCTGTTGGCATTTCTAAAAGAACCTGAACCACCTAAGGGGATCAAAGAAGCACTTGGGCAAATACCGGTCTTTAAGCAAGTACTGAATATGCCGACGAAGGAGCTCAAAAAAGCCCCATGTCAGCAAGTAGTAATGAGTGGCGATGAGGTCGATCTCACCCGCCTCCCTATCCAGCATTGCTGGCCTGGTGATGCAGCACCGCTTATCACCTGGGGGCTAACCGTCACCCGTGGACCGCATAAAAAGCGCCAGAACCTGGGCATTTACCGCCAACAGCTGATCGGAAAAAACAAGATCATTATGCGCTGGCTCTCCCACCGAGGCGGCGCACTGGATTTCCGGGAGTGGTGCCAGCAAAATCCGGGAGAACCATATCCTGTGTCTGTTGCCCTGGGTGCTGATCCTGCCACTATTCTGGGTGCCGTTACCCCGGTCCCCGACACCTTGAGCGAATACGCCTTTGCAGGCCTGTTACGCGGCAGTAAAACCGAAGTAGTCAAGTCTATTTCCAATGACCTACATGTCCCGGCCACCGCTGAAATTATCCTGGAAGGCTACATTCAGCCGGGTGAAACCGCGCCGGAAGGCCCTTATGGCGACCATACTGGCTACTACAATGAAGTAGATGATTTCCCGGTGATGACAGTGACACATATCACACACCGCGAAGATCCCATATACCACAGCACCTACACCGGCCGCCCACCCGATGAACCGGCCATCCTGGGGGTTGCGCTCAACGAAGTCTTCGTGCCGATTTTACAAAAACAATTTCCAGAAATTGTCGATTTTTATCTGCCACCAGAAGGCTGCTCGTATCGAATGGCGGTCGTCACTATGAAAAAACAATACCCAGGCCATGCCAAGCGCGTGATGCTGGGGGTGTGGTCGTTTCTGCGCCAGTTTATGTACACCAAATTTGTGATTGTGTGTGACGATGATGTCAATGCCAGAGACTGGAATGATGTGATCTGGGCAATTACCACGCGCATGGATCCAGCCAGGGATACCACTATGATAGAGAACACGCCAATTGATTACCTCGACTTCGCATCACCCGTGTCGGGCCTTGGCTCGAAAATGGGAATGGATGCCACCAACAAGTGGCCGGGTGAAACCGATCGGGAATGGGGAGAGCCCATTGTGATGGACGAGGCAACCAAACAACGCGTTGATGAAATTTGGGATAGCCTGAAAATCATTAAGACATAATGAATCCGACAGACTTTTTTCTGGTATGCGACGATAAGCTAACTGGGAATCTGTCTGTCTTGGTGTGAAAGCGGTTACAGGGTCAACCTGAGTGTGCTAAAGTGCACACACTTTCACCACCGTGCTTATTTTCTAAGGTAAAAAATGCAAGTACTCAAAGCCACAGTGGCCGAGATTTCGCCACTGACCGAATACGTCTCTAAAGTTGTCTTAACACCGGAGCAGGATGCCGAATTTGCAGCTGGCCATTACCTGCAATTAGTACTGGGTGAAAAAGACAAGCGTGCCTTCTCAATCGCCAGCAGCCCATCGAAGAAAAATGCCCTCGAGCTGCATATTGGCGCTTCAGGTGCCGACTCTTATGCGATGCAAGCATTGGATCATTTAAAAGCCGCCCACACGAACCAAACGCAAGTTGATTTGGAAGTGGGCCTGGGTGTTTCTCAGGTTCGCCCTGAACAGGCAAGACCCCTGGTATTGTTGGCAGGCGGTACAGGATTTTCGTACGTTAAATCCATGGCAGACCACCTTGCTGAAATTAACTACGATCAGCCGGTACTATTCTACTGGGGTGTTAAAGAAGAGTCTGCGCTGTATGCTAAGGCGGACATGGAAGCATGGGCAAATAGCAAAGCAAACTTTCAGTTTATTCCTGTAGTTGAACATGCATCAGAGCAATGGAAAGGCCATACCGGTTATGTCCACCAGGCGGTCATGAAAGACATCGTCTCACTTGAGCCATACAGTGTCTACATGGCAGGCCGTTTTGACATGATAGGCATAGTGCGCGACGACTTCATCAATCATGGCGCGCAACGTGAGTTCATGTTCGCAGACGCTTTTGCATTTATCAAATAATGCCCTGTGATGCGCGGTTGCCCAACCGCGCATTCAATCCATAAAATCAATCACTCTGATACAAATAATCCATTTTAAAAATTGATGATAGTTATCCATACTGGGTTTGTCACTTAACAGGAGAACCCCCATGGCTAAACAATTTATCTCAGACATCATGTCCACACAATTTCCGCTGATCACCCCTGATACTGAAATCACGCAGGCCATCGCACAGCTAGAAAAATTTGCCCTTTTTGGCGCCCCGGTCCAGGACTGTAATGGTAAACTGGTCGGCTTTATTTCCGAACAACAATTGCTTGCGCCATTGCTACAAAGTAGCTATTTCTGTGATGGTGCCACTCAGGTTGGTCAGTTGATGCGTAAGGACACTTTGTCGGTCAGCAAAACCACCACAGTGGTGGATTTAGCGACTCAGATGCAACAGGACAAGCCAAAAATCTATCCGGTTGTCGATAATGATAAGGTGATAGCGGTAGTGACCCGCAGCCAGGTGCTGAGAGCATTAAAAGAAAACTACTTAAGCTGCTCAACACACTGAGCAGCTCGGCAAAATACTAACGCGGGTTACGCATACTTTTGTAACAGCGCCTGTTTGTCTGAATCACTTAAAAATGCAATTTCAACCGCATTCTTTTGCGCCTGGAGGATATCAGAACCACTGAGCCCAGCCTGTGGTGCAGCATGCTCAAATTCATTGTCCAGCTCCACGCCTTGTACGGCAGGATCATCTGTATTGATGGTAGCCAGAATACCGTGATCTAAAAACTGTTTGAGCGGATGCGTCTCAATGCTTGCCACAGTGCTGGTTTGTAAGTTGCTGGTCAGGCAAGACTCGATGCCAATGCGATTATCACGCAGATAATCCATCAGTTTAGGATCTTCAATGGCTTTCACACCATGGCCAATCCGCGTCGCGCCCAGCTCATTGATAGCCTGCCAGATGCTGCTGGCCCCTTCGGCTTCTCCGGCATGGATTGTTGCGCCCAGGTAGGCGTCACGAACTTGTTTAAAATGATCAATGAACAAGGCACCCGGAAAGCCGATTTCATCCCCGGCCAAATCCACTGCCACTAAATCGTTTTTGAACGCCAGCAAGGCATCGAGTTCATATTGGCATTTTTCAACGCCAAAGGTACGCGACATAATACCAATCAGATTCACCTTGATATCCCGACCCCGCGTGGCCGATTTTATGCCGTCGACCACCGCCTCGACCACGCCTTGTGGATGTAAGTTATGGGTTTTAGCCATATAGTAAGGACTGAAGCGTAGCTCAGTGTAATCCATCTTCTGTGCAATGGCGTCTTCCACATTTTCAACTGCAATACGGCGACACGCATCGTAATCACCCAGCACTTTAACGCCCCAGTCCAGCTTGGCCAGAAAGGCCATCAGGTTTGGTGCATTGTCAATGACCTGAACATGTGGCCTTAACCCTTCCACGTCGTGAGCAGGCAGCGGCATATTAAACTGCTGACCAAGGTCTAAAATGGTCTCAGCACGCACGTTACCGTCTAAGTGGCGGTGTAAATCAAGTAAAGGTAGTTTGGTATTGATCATAAGGCACTCGGATTGCAGATAAAATTTTTCAGATCATACGCAGCTTAAGTGTAGTTTCAAGGACAAATATCCGCAAAGCAGAATATTCATAGCAAAAAAAACCGGTCAGGTGACCGGTGTTTTGACTGTGTCTTGGTATTATTGAGTGGCCAGCAGGTAGGCTTTATCAAATTGCCCGGTTTGGGCATAAGCGCGCTGTGCTTGCTGCTGCCACAACGTTTGCCAGGGTGACTTTGCCAGCGTGTCGAAAATCTTGGCTGCCAGTTCATACTCTCCCTCAGCATTGGCCAAACAAGCCAGACTAAATAACAACTCTGGTTGCTCCGGCTGCTTGTGTAATGCGGTCTGTATCAGTTTACGCAACTCTGGGTCTGAGCTGCCAGCATACTGCAACGCCTCAGCGAGCTGCAGGTACTGACCTTTTTTCAGATATTTTAATAAGTCACCGCGCACGGCATCAAATTGTCCCTGTCGCAAGGCTTGCTGAGTCAAAGCGCCAGCCGCCATAGGACGCAGCGCTTTGGGTAGCGCGTTAAAGGTAGCCTGCGCCGAGTTATCATCTATGGCAAACAACGCATTAAGGTGCTTTTTCCAGCGCGCTTCAGACCAGCGCAATTGTTTATGTTTTTGCTGGATCAGCGTCAACGCTTGTTCACGCTGCTCGGCCTGGATCAGCGCGTCAAGGTAACTGGCAACCACGTTGTCCGGAACTTTTTTCTCATCCATTTGTGCACCCAGTAAAGACAATGCCAGCTCACCCTGATTGGCTTGCAGCCACAACTTAGCGACCTGTCCCTGTGACTCTGGAGACATCCCCTGCAACTGCGCCAGCGCCTGTGCAGACTGTTGCTGCTGCAACGCAACCCGTGCCGCCATAGCGCGCTGCTGATCCCTCCATTGTGCTGGCAGCTCAGCAATGGCCAGAGCCTGCTGCAACTGCGCGTCATCACCATTAATGCATGCCCAGACAGCGGCTTCCAGCGCTTGTTGCTGACGCTTATTTTTGCGCCCTTTTAGCCAGCCACGGCTACGCGCGAATGTCCGCCAAAGTGCACCCAGCACGCTCAGTACCAAAGCACCCAGCAACACAGCAAAAATCACAATCACAGCAAGCGCAAACAATGAGGTCTCTATGGTGTGGTTGTTCACCGCAATCAACAGGTAGCCTTTTTCGTCAATCAACAAATGGCCTGCTGCCAGCACGCCCAGCAGCACAATGATCGAGATCAGTGTACGTGTCATTGTAACCACTCCTTCACCGCCTGTGGGGTTTGTAATTCAAGGGCTGTTTGTGCTGTAAACTCTTTTTGTTGCAGCGCTTTCAAACCTGCCTGCATCGCAACGACAGCACTGTTATCAGAGCGATAATAACGCGCTAAGGTCATGCCGGCACCTTCCAGTGCGGTGAAATACACACTCTGCTGTTGCTGCATCAGAGCGGTCTGCGCCTGACGCAGATAACTATTCAGCTGAGCGCGAATAAGCTGCTGCTCCTGAGCATCCAGCAGCGGATCAATGACCGGTTTATCATGGGTGCGAAACTTAATAAATTGATCCTGGATTTTTAACCACGAGCGCCAGGCATTGGCTTTCCAGTCACTCACCTGCTCCGTTAATTCACGCTGTTTGATTTGTGGATCTGCCGGCTTGGTCATGATCTGTAACGGTAAATCGTCAGCCTGAGTCACATAACCGTGCAAGTCCAAATACAAGGCTTCCAGCTGCGGTTTAGGCTGAGCTTTCAAGAGCGCCAGATCAGCGGCAATGGCGGTTTGCACAGTCGTTGTATTACTTTGTTCACGCACCAGTGAGTGCAAGCGTGTCAGGGTCGCGGCAGCAGCCAGATAATGGCGCTGAATATTGGCCTGAAACTCGGCGCTGCGTGTCAGGGCTGCAATTTCTGCTTTTTGAGCGCTCCCAAGCTGCTGCTTGGCTGTCTGCAAGGTCGCCTGTAATCGCTGTTCAAGCTCACGCGTTTGCGCCTGGAGTTGCTGTGCGACTGCTTGTTCGCGTTGGGCCAACTGCCCATGTAACTCAGTCAGTGCCTGTTTACTGGACGCCAGCTCGGCGTGTAATTGCTGATTATCCTGAGTCACCTGCGCCAGCGTTTGCTGATACTGAGTCAGCTGCTGTTGTCCCAGATAATAGACACCCGCAGCACCCACTCCGGAAGTCAGCGCCACCAGCAGAGCCAGGATGGCCGTTTTGCTGATTTTGCCCGACACAGCGGCGGGATTGGATGACTTGTCCGAAGACTGAGGGCTTGACTGACTTTGTTGTTGTTCTGTCATAGTTCCACCTTGGCGGGGCTGATTATCCATTATGCAGGCCAGTAACGCATCGTTATCTGCGCCTGCACTGATGGCGATTTGTTTGTCCTTTATCGCGTATTGTTCGCGAAGGTATTCTGCACTGCGTTGACTGACCAGATAAAACCGACGGCTGCTCAGCCAGTTTAATAATTCGCTTTGCTGGGTATTAAAGATGGCATCAATGGCCGCATTACTGGTGATCACTATACCGTCAATGCTTTGCCTTTGCCAGTGGTCCAACCAGATATCAGACCCTGTGGCAGCCGGGATCCGCTCATACACCACACAATGTGATACCCGGGCGCCACGCTGCTTCAGCATCTGACTGATCAACGTACGCCCTCCACGCCCTTTCACTACCACCACTCTCTTATCTTCAACCTGTTGCAGTGCGGGTAAGGCAAGTACCCCCTCAGAGTCATGCTGCTCAGGTACGATGGCGCGGCGGTCAAAACAGGCTTCTATGGCCGCTGCAGTTTTGTCACCTACAGCAAAAAACTGACAGTCGGGTGAAAAGGTAGGCTGATGCTGTGCCAGGTAATACACCGCATCCTGAGAAATGAAAATAAGCTGTTCTGCTTCCATGATAGGTGCCAGCTCAGTATCACTGACTGACAGCTTTACTAGCTCCAGCACGGGGGTACAGTCACAGCTGATCCCCTGTGCCTCGAGCTGTTCACCAAGCAACGCTCCTTTGCCTGCCGGGCGGGTGATGGCTAGTTTCACATTAGTTGTCCCGGTAAACCTCAGCCAAAATTTGGTCCGCACCTTGTGCCAGCAAAGATTCCGCCAGGCGGACTCCCAATTGCTCAGCATCAGCAACCGGCCCGCTTTGCTCGCCGCGTAAAATCTGACTGCCGTCTATGGCACCTACCAGCCCACGCAGGGTAAGTTGCTCGCCGTCGATTTCTGCATAAGCGCCAATTGGCACCTGACAGCCACCTTCCAGACGGCGGTTCATTGCACGCTCAGCCAGCACACGCATGCGTGTTTCGCTGTGCTCAAGCGGGGCAAGCCAGGCCTGAACCTGCGCATCGTCACTGCGACATTCAATACCCACGGCCCCCTGACCATTGGCAGGCAGCGAGTCTTCAACACTCACAAAACTGGCGATCCGTTCGGCCATCTCCAGTCGGATCAATCCCGCAGCCGCAAGAATAATGGCATCGAACTCACCAGCATCCAACTTCGCCAGGCGCGTGTTCACATTGCCACGTAAATCTTTGATCACCAAGTCCGGGCGCTGGGCGCGGATCTGACATTGACGACGCAGGCTTGAGGTGCCAACTACAGCACCAGCCGGAAGTTCAGACAGCGACTTGTAGCGGTTCGAAACAAATGCATCACGGGGATCTTCACGCTCACAAATGGTGTGCAGTTCCAAACCATCAGGGAAATCAACAGGGACATCTTTCATCGAGTGTACGGCAATATCCGCACGACCTTCCAGCATGGCTTGCTCCAGCTCTTTCACAAACAGCCCCTTACCGCCGATTTTTGCCAGTGGTGTGTCCAGGATCTTGTCACCTTTGGTCGACATAGGGACCAGTTCAACCGTCAGGTCGGTGTGGAACTTTTCAAGTTCAGCTTTCACATACTCGGCCTGCCATAAGGCCAGCGCACTTTTTCTTGTTGCGATGCGCAACACATTTTTTTTCGTCGTCATGCTTTACTCAGTCTGCTCACTATTGAGCGGTTGCGATAATTCTAAAGGTTTTTTGTGCCAGTAGCCGATCATCTGCGGTGATCACTTCAATACGCCATTGACCACTTTGGCTGGGCATTATGTTTTTGCTGGAGTAGGTGCGATGCCGGTAAGCACTGATAGCCAAATCAATCTCCGCCATCAATTGATCCTGATGAAACCATAAATGGCGAATGGTTTGTCCCTGCAAGCCTCGCACTTCGGTAAAGAAATACAGCTTATCCGCAAAGGCCGATTGCTCAACACTGTCTTTGAGCACATTCACCGGCTCCCGGTTCATCACTTCGGTGGTCAACACGGCACGGCTAATATGCTTAGTATCAACCTGGGCTGCCATGGCGACACTGGCAACCTGCGCGTCCTCAGCAAAACGCTTAGTCGGTGCATTGCTATTATCGTAGTCAACGGTCAAATCAGCAGTCTCCTGCTCATCAGCTACCACCGCTTCTTCATCGGTCAACTCAGGCTCATCCTGGCTCTTTACCACTGCTGCCGACACCACTAAATTCGCTGTGGATTGCGGCAATTCAGCCGCCACCGGCTCGGATACCAATGTCGCTGAGACAGGCTCAGAGGCAAGGCGCCTTTCAGGCTCACTGACAGGCTCTAAAAAGTCAGAGTCAGCAGTGTCAATGACACCGTCAGCCTGTTCCGGTTGCTGGTAGGTATTCATCGTTGTCACAGGCTGCTCATCGGCACTGACCGAATTCACGATCCCATAAAACAAAGCGGCCAGGCCAAATACTGCCGCGCTGCCAACCACACCAATGCGGCGCCAGTGGTACTGGTATGTTACGGACTTAGCCGGGGCTTCACTTGCTTTCGTTACCGCTGTTTTAATCACAATGCGTTGTGTCATGGGGGATCACTCTGTTATCACGTTAATCTGGCCAGTAACCAGGTGCGAATTGCCTCCAGCTCTTCCTGACAAACCTGATGCTGCATCGGGTAATCCTGCCAGCTTACTTCATAGCCTTGTGCTTGTAAGGTCTCAAATGCTTGTCGCCCTGCGACCATAGGCACCACGGGATCAAGGCTGCCATGAGCCATAAACACGTTCAGGTCGGTTTGGACTGCTTGTTGCGCAAGTTTTTCCGGAGCGCACATGTAGCAAGATAACGCCATCACGCCACCCAAGTGCGCCTTAAAACGCGGCGCCACATGCAGGGCCATCACGCCGCCTTGAGAAAAACCTGCCAAAATAATACGCTCTGCAGGGATCCCTGCAGCCAGTTCAGCCTCAATAAGCGCTTCAACCAACTTCGCTGAGTCTCTCACACCCGCTTCGTCGGCTCTTTTATCCAGATCAAAGGATTTGATGTCATACCAGGAGCGCATCACCATGCCATTGTTCACAGTGACAGGCTGCTCAGGCGCGTGCGGAAAAATAAACCGCACGCCCAGTTCAGCAGGTAATCGTAACTCAGGGGCAATCGGCAAGAAGCCTTCTCCTGAATCACCAAGACCATGTAACCAAATCACGCTTGCCTTGTGGGTTCCCTGGGCTGGGTATTCTACGAACGGCAGCATTAGTCGTGCTGCCATTCAATAGTTTGACCGGCCTGACGCGTGGCTGCATCACTCATAAACTGCCAGAACTCAGCGCCGCTGCGGTTGTCTATCCACTGCGTATCGCGCAGCTCAAAATGATGCCCATTAAATTTAGTGGCGACCCACACTTGGTGCAGCGGGGCTTGCTTGTTAATCACAATTTTACTACGGTCCGGAAAAATAATTTCCAGGATCCCGGATGCCGATTCATAATCCAGGTCGACCTCGCAGTCATCAATTTGTTCCTCAATGGTCAACATTAACGCATCGGCTAACTCGTGATATTCATGATCTGTCATAGCTTGATCCTTACTGTGCAAACCCCGAAAGTCCGCCGCTCAGGCGGAATTAAATTTACTTTCTAAGCTGCTTTTTTTACCAATTCTGTTACTCTGCGATTATAAAGGCACTGACATCATTAATCTAATGAAAGCGACATACACTCAATTTAGCCTATTTACCCTGATCTTGACCAGCCTCTTGCTACTAAGTGCATGCGGTCAGAGTGGGCCTTTGTATTTACCCGAGCAACGTCCCCAACCGACCAATGCGCCCGAGCAAGCACCTCAGCCTGCCCAGGATACTACACCGTCTGAAAACGATGATACGAAACAGGAGTCGTAAATGGATTTCTTTCACTATCAGGATAACCAATTGCATGCCGAGCAGGTGCCCATAAGCGACATCGCTGCACAATATGGTACACCTTGTTATGTGTATTCACGCAAGACGCTGGAGCGTCATTATCATGCATTCACCGATGCCGCACAGGGACATCCACATCTGGTGTGTTATGCCGTCAAAGCCAACAGTAACCTGGCGGTACTCAATGTACTTGCCAGACTCGGCGCAGGCTTTGATATCGTGTCCCAGGGTGAGTTAGCACGGGTGCTCAAAGCAGGCGGCGAACCCACCAAAATTGTGTTTTCTGGTGTCGCTAAAACCGCACAGGAGATAGCTTATGCACTCAATACAGGCATCAAATGCTTTAATGTAGAGTCCGCAGCTGAATTGCATCGCATCAGCGAAGTCGCCAGTGAGCTCAATCTACGTGCGCCTATTTCAATTCGTGTGAACCCGGATATAGATGCCAAAACACACCCCTACATTTCTACCGGATTAAAAGAAAACAAGTTTGGTATCGATATCAAAGAAGCCTTTGATGTTTATCAGCTGGCTTGTGCTTTGCCAGGTCTGGAAGTAGTGGGGATAGACTTCCACATCGGCTCACAGCTTACTGAGGTTGCCCCCTTTATTGCCGCACTAGACAAAGTGCTGGCCTTGGTTCAGGCCCTGGAATCAGCCGGTATCACACTGAAGCACTTGGATATTGGGGGTGGCCTGGGCGTGCCGTACGACAGTGAAAAACCACCTCACCCCAGTGCCTATGCCGCTGAAGTCAAAGCACGGCTGGCTGAGTATCAACATCTGGAGCTAATTTTTGAACCTGGTCGTGCGATTGCCGCCAACGCCGGGCTGTTGGTCACCAAAGTGGAGTACCTCAAGCCAACCAAAGAAAAGCATTTTGCCATTGTTGATGCAGGCATGAATGATATGTTGCGGCCCTCGCTGTATCAGGCCTGGCAACAAATTATTGCCGTTGCCCCCAGACAGGATGATACCCCTTTACACACTTATGATGTGGTAGGTCCGGTGTGCGAAACCGGGGACTTTATAGGTAAAGACAGACCGTTAGCTATTCAACCCGGTGATCTGCTGGCGCAACGCGGTGCAGGTGCCTATGGCTTTACCATGAGCTCAAATTACAACTCACGCCCTCGGATTGCAGAAATCATGGTCGACGGCGATACTTGTCACTTGATCCGCAAAAGAGAGACCTTAGAATCACTGTGGCAGGGTGAGCAAGTGCTTCCGTAATGGCGCACAGCATGGCAAAGTAGGGTTATCACAATCATAAATAGGTGCGGCGCATACTGGCCGCCGACACCAAAATAGATAAGGCTTTATGTTTGTAAATTTTTCTAAGATGCATGGTTTGGGCAATGACTTCGTCGTCGTGGACAACGTGACCCAAAATGTCTTTTTGTCACGAGACCAGATCCGTAAACTGGCACACCGTAATTTTGGCATCGGTTTCGATCAGCTGCTTTTGGTTGAACCGCCCTATTCCCCGGACCTGGACTTCCACTACCGCATATTTAATGCCGACGGCACCGAAGTAGAACAATGCGGCAATGGCGCGCGCTGCTTTGCCCGCTTTGTCCGCATGAAAGGCCTGACCAATAAGCATAAAGTGAGTGTCTCCACCAAAGGTGGCAACATTACCCTGTTCACCGAAAAGGATGGACAAGTCACTGTCAACATGGGCAAACCAGAATTTGCGCCTGCACAGGTCCCGTTTAAGGCAAAGCAACAAGAGCAAACCTATATTTTACGTGCCGAAGAACACACCGTTTTTTGTGGCGTAGTTTCCATGGGTAACCCCCATTGTGTGATAGAAGTCGAAGACATTGAGCAAGCAGACGTCGACACATTGGGACCCTTACTGGAACAACACGAACGGTTTCCAAAACGTGCTAATATTGGCTTTATGCAAATCATTAATCGTGAACACATCAAGTTACGTGTCTGGGAACGAGGTGCTGCGGAAACCCTCGCATGCGGCAGTGGGGCTTGCGCCGCTGCGGTGATCGGCATTGCTCAGGATAAACTAGCCAGTACAGTGCGAGTCGACTTACCCGGTGGGAGTATTCAGGTACGCTGGAATGGGCCAGGGCAAAGCGTCAAAATGACGGGTCCTGCAGAGCACGTCTTCGACGGACAAATTGCATTATGAGCCGCTCCTCAAATTCACTGACACCCGAACAGGTGCAAGCGTTTCTCCACCAGCACCCAGATTTTTTGCTGACGCACCCTTACCTGTTACTGGAGCTGAACCTGTATAACGAGACGCAAGGTGCGCCTAACCTGGCATTGTTACAACAACGCACATTACGTGAGCAAAACCAGCAACAGCAAAAGCAAATTGCACAGATGGTCGCGCATGCACAAGAGAATGAACAGATTTATCGCTTGTTCAGCGAATGTCAGCGACGCCTCTGGCAATGCCAGGACGTCGGTGCGCTGAGTGAGCTCTTAAGCGATGAACTAACACAGTTGCCCAACGTCAGTCACTGCCAACTGATCAATCTCACTGACGACAGTGAGCAGGCCCGTGCGGTCAACGCCCTCAGACAAAACCGTCTGAAAGCGTGTAACCGTTACCTGGGTCGCCTGAGTGCTTCAGAACGTAGCAGCCTGATCACGGATACCCGTTGCCAGTCATTCGCCCTCTACACACTCGGGGAAAACGATAACCCACACACAGTATTGCTATTTGCGAGTCATTGCGCCGATCACTTTGCTCCCGGCAATGGCGATCTGTTCGTCAGTGAACTGGTGTCTTCTTTGCAACTCAGGTTGCAACACCTGGCATGAGTAAGCCGCACCTTGATGCTAACCCCAATACACTCGACCCGCGCTGGCTCGAGCCAATCGCTGACTTTGCCGCCTATTTGAAGTTTGAGCGCCAGTACTCAGCACACACACTCGGACAATATCAGCGTCAGTTATTGCAAGCCGCCGCGTTTTTTGCCCCACACTGTGATCACTGGCTGGAAGTCAGCAGCGAGCTGGTCAGGCGTTACTCAGTGCAACTGCGCACCCGACAATATAACCCACGCAGTATTAATCTAAAGCTCAGCTGTGTGCGCAGTTTGTACAAGTTTTTACAGCATAAGCAATCCATCAACCATGACACACATAATCCGGCGCAAGGGCTACGAGGGCCAAAATTTCAAAAGCCGCTCCCTAAGAGTCTGGATGTGGATCAAATGGCGCAGCTGCTGGATATTGAGGATGACGATGTGCTCGCCGTGCGCGACAAAGCCATGATGGAACTAATGTATTCCAGCGGGCTGCGGATCAGTGAACTGGTCAACGCCAACCTGCATGATATCCGCGATGGCGAAATCCGGGTACTGGGTAAAGGTAACAAGGAACGGGTTGTACCGGTGGGCTCCAAAGCCCTGGACGCCATTGCGCAGTGGTTAAAACACCGTCCGCAATTTGCCCATGCCGATGAACCTGCGTTGTTTGTCAGCAAACGTAAAACACGTATTTCGGTGCGCCATGTGCGCGCCAGAATGCAGCAATGGGGGATCCGCCAGGGGATAACGGGTACCATTCACCCGCATAAACTGCGTCACTCCTTTGCCACGCACTTACTCGAATCCAGTGGTGATCTGCGGGCCATACAGGAAATGTTAGGTCACACCAGTTTATCCGCCACCCAGGTCTACACTCATGTCGATTTTGGCCACCTTGCCAAAGTGTACGACAACGCACATCCCAGAGCTCGTAAACAACGCAAAGACTGAGTGGGCTTTCAGGCATTCTTTAGGTACACTCAAGTGGACCAAAAACAAAGAGAGATGTTATGCGATTTAACCGTGCCATTGATAAGATTCAGGTGCTGAGCTTTGACCTGGATGATACGCTGTATAACAACCACCCAGTGATCGCAGCCGCGGTTCAAGCGATGAACGATTATGTCAACGCACTGGCTCCCTGGCATGCTCAAGGTCCACAGTTTTGGCTCGCATGTCGCCAACACGTCGCATTACAACAACCAGAGCTTACCCATGATGTCACTCGTTGGCGTCAAGTTGCACTGCGCTATGGTTTACAACAAGCTGGATTCAGCGCCTCAGAAATAGACACGCATGCCGAGGCAGCCTACCAGGCTTTTGCTACAGCCCGCAGTCAAATCGTGGTCGATGCGTCGGTACTGGCGCTGTTAGCAAGCCTGAGAAAGCGCTTTCGGCTCATCGCCATCACCAATGGTAATGTGGAAATAGAGCGCTTCAATCTGGCCGGCCAGTTCGAATACGTGCTCATGGCAGGTCGAGATGGTCGCGCCAAACCCCATGCCGATCTGTTTGACGCCGCGTGTCAACATTGCGCAGTAGCGCCGCACCAGTTGCTGCACATTGGGGATAGCCTAGATACAGACGTACAGGGTGCAAATCTGGCTGGATGTCGCAGCGTATGGCTGAATAACCAGGATACTTCCTACCATTATCAGGGCCTTGCTGATCTTGAGATCTCAGACATACACGCCCTGTCAGTGCTGGCTGACTAAACTCACAAGCACGTTTGCTGCAACGGGCTGGCGACCTCGTCGTCAGTTGCAAAATTTTAACAAATCACGTACTAATAAGACTTTCGTATAATAAAACAACAATCGGAAGTCTATTATGTCATCACTGGATACCCATCAGGATACCGGGTTTTTTGGCCACCCTCGGGGCCTCTCTACCCTCTTCTTCACCGAAATGTGGGAGCGCATGAGCTATTATGGTATGCGCGCCTTATTAGTACTGTTTATGACAGCGTCTTTACAAGAGGAAGGCCTTGAATTTACCGTCGCCGCAGCGGCTGCCATCTACGGTTTATACACAGGCGCTGTGTACTTTCTGGGTTTACCCGGTGGCTGGATAGCGGACCGTTTGCTAGGCGGACAACGTACCGTCTGGTATGGCGGGATCATCATTATGTGTGGTCATATTGTACTGGCCATTCCCGCCCATGAGACCTTTTTCATTGGGCTGATCCTGGTGGCCGCAGGCACTGGTCTGCTAAAGCCCAATATCAGCGCGATGGTTGGTCAGCTTTATCGTGATGAAGACGAACGACGCGATGGTGGCTATGCACTTTATTACATGGGTATCAATTTAGGCTCAGTGCTGGGGTATACCATCTGTGGCTATTTCATGGAAAACCTGGGCTGGCACTGGGCATTTGGTGCTGCCGCTGTGGGTATGGGCGTTGGTCTTATTCAGTATCGCAAGACCCTGGGTAATATTGCCCATGTCGGCGACCAACCCAGCAACCCGCTATCTGCAGATAAGGCACGCAAGGCCTGGTCGGTCATAGCAGCAGTGGTGGCTGCCGTCGCTGGCGTCGTGGCGCTGACCTATACAGGGTTGATCATCATTAACCCGGTTGTTGTTGCTCAATACGTGGCAGTGGCATTTACCCTTATCTTCTTCGCCTACTATGGATTCATCTACTTCGCCGGCGAACTGGCGCACGATGAGAAACGCAAAATGTGGGCACTCTTTTTGGTCTGTGTGGCCTCAGCCTGCTTCTGGTCAGGGTTTGAGCAGGCCGGATCTTCACTGAATCTGTTTGCGCGCGATTACACTGACCGACTTATTGGTGACTTCAGTATTCCCACAGCCTGGTTCCAGTCGACCAACTCCTTTTTTATCATTATCTTGTCTCCTTTCTTTGCAGCCCTGTGGATCAACCTGGCAAAGCGCATGATCTCCCCATCATACACAGTAAAATGTGCCATTGGTCTGGTGATTATGGCCAGCGGCTTTATTGTCATGTTCTTTGCTGCGCAATATGCTGCTCAAGGCCTTAAGGTCGCCCCCATGTGGCTGGTAACCACTTACTTCCTGCATACGGTTGGTGAGTTATGCCTGAGCCCCGTAGCACTGAGTGCCGTCAGCAAGCTGTCACCAAAGCGCTTTGCCGGACAGATGATGGGCGTGTTTGTGTTAACTTATTCTATCGGAAACATCATCTCTGGCCTGCTGGCCGGTAACTTTGACCCCAATAATGTTGAGCAGATGCCTAATCTGTATCTGCAGATCAGCCTGTTCTGTATTGGTGTGGGGATCCTGGTTGGCCTGTTTGGCTTGCGAGCCAAAATTTGGGAAGGTCAGACTCAGCAACAAGCCGCTTAGTGGATCCGGGCCGCCTCAGCCGGCCCGGATTTAAGCTCCTGTCACAGAGACAATGAAAAACCAAACATCGCATCTGGACACTGTCTGGAAATTGGGTAAGCTGACAAGGTTGTTGTCACACGCCACGGCAATTGGTGAAATCACTGCGCATGCATCCGACCTTGCCGATGTGAAGCGCCTATTTAGTAAGATAAAATGCGCGTGACACGATGCCCCGTTTGCGAGTGTAATTATTTTCACTCCCTGTATAAAACAGTCAGACAATCAACGGAGTTGCTATGCAAACCATCGCCATTACCGGTGCAACCGGACTACTGGGACGCGCACTTGTCAAAACACTGGAGACGCAACACACAATCATAGGGTGTGGCTTCCGTCGTGCCGCCCCGCCACTGGTGTCTCTTGATTTATCCGACCAGCAAGCTATCAACGCTTTTCTCGATCAGTATGCACCGGACGTGCTAATCCACGCTGCGGCAGAGCGAAAACCTGATGTCTGTGAAACCGACCATGCTCAGACACTCGCGCTGAATGTAGCAGCCAGTGAACACCTGGCTACACAATGTAGCCAAAGAGGCATCCGCTTATTTTTTATCAGCACCGATTACGTTTTTGATGGCACTCAACCGCCTTACACTGAACAGGCGCACACCAACCCGCTAAACTTTTATGGCCAAAGTAAGCAACAAGCTGAACAAGCCGTGCTATCGAGCGACCCTACACATTGTGTGGTCCGAGTGCCGGTGCTGTACGGGGATGTTGAATACCTGGCAGAGTCAGCTGTCACTGTGATTGCTGAGCAACTCAAGTTGAATGCAACAAGTGCCCATGACGACTGGGCAATCCGCTATCCCACCCATGTTGAAGACATTGCTCTGACACTGGCAGACCTGGTAGCGCTACCAGCAAAAAAACTAGGCGGTATCTACCACATGTCAGATAATCAGGCGATGACCAAGTATCAAATGGCACGGATCATAGCACCGCTGGTGGGCATAGATGGAGAACAACTCATCGCTTTGCCAGAACCAACCCAAAGCGCAGCCCGACCACACAACTGTGCGCTTCAGGACACTCGCCTGCATCTATTGGGTATCACCCATCAGCGGGACTTTGGCTCCGCGATAGCAGCGATACTGAATCAGCACGGATAGGAGCGACACACAATGCAGGTGAAATCGATACTCTTAGGGCTGTCTTTGCTACTCAATGGGTATTTAGGCTGGCAGCTCTATCGCCCTTCACCTGCTATGTCAGATCATTCTTCCACCATACCAACCGTCCCAGCTGTCATTACAAGCCAGTCCAATGAACGCCAGACGCCATTACTAATTACCCAGGCACAGCAAGCATTTCAACAGGCTCACTATGAGCAGGCTCTGGCCAGCCTGCTGCAAGCGCGAGGGACACACCCTGACGCCGCGAGCCAGGCCATCAAGCAGTGGTGGCATTGGATCAACGCACAGCTGGACCAGGCTTCACATGCTCAGCTGTTTGCACAACTCGCCCTGGTTCAGGGTTTCCTCAGAGCTGAGCCACAAGCACTGGCAGCACAGCGCCTTGAAATTCTCTTGTATCAGGCGCTAGCGCAGCCCGATGAAGCACTCAACCGGCTCCTCATTGCGTATCGACGCAACCCCCATTACGCAGACTGGCAATCTCTGGTCGACACCCTGTTGGTCTCGCGCCTGATCGAGCTGAGCCAACAACAACAATGGCATGAGCTGTTGACTCTGGCCGCGCCCTGGTACGATGAAAAGCCGCACCTGCTGCCATTGCTGACGCATCAGGTCAAAGCGCACCTGGCCTTATCTCAGCCAGACGAAGCCCTGTTTTTAATTGCACAAGCAGACGACACCTTACGCCATCATCAGGAAACAGAAGCATTGCAACAGCAAGCACAGGCATTGCAACAAGGGGTTACACACGTACCACTGCGTCGTCTCGGTAGCCATTTTGTGCTTGAAGCCCAGCTGGCAGGCACCACCATCGAATTGATGATCGACACAGGTGCCAGCGTCACCTCGCTGACCCAGCAACAATTTTCAATTCTAAATCAGGCTGTTGATTACCTAGATACCCGGACCGTATCAACCGCCAATGGACTAGCGAATGTAGAATTTTATCAAAGTGAGCAAATGCAGATTGGCGATCAGGTACGCGGGCCCATACAGTTTGCCGTCATGAATGAAATGCGCGCCGGACCGGGTTTGCTGGGCATGAATTTTCTGCGTCACTTTGATTTTGACATCGATCAGCGTAACGCCGTACTGATTTTGCGCCCCCGCAGTCAGAATTGATATACTGCGCTTTTGCTTCCCGGTTTTACTTTGTATGCAGCCAATGCGCCTAGCCAAATATCTGAGCCACTGTGGTGTCTGTTCCCGCCGTCAGGCGTCACGATTAATCGAAGCCGCCGAGGTCACGGTGAATGGCCACCCGGCTAACCACATAGATCATGTCACAGAGGCCGACCATATTCTCGTCAGCGGCCAGTTGGTTAAGGGGCCGGCCCCCAAACAACTTTACATGTATCACAAACCGGTTGGTATCGACTGTAAATTACGCCCGGACGACCCAAGCAGCCTGAGCCACTATTTGCCACCCGGTGAGCGCGTCTACCCCATTGGCCGATTAGACAAAGACAGCCATGGACTGCTCCTACTAACCAATGACGGTGAGCTTTGTAACCGCCTGATCCACCCCAAACATCATCAGGAAAAAGAGTACCGGGTAGTGGTCGACCGTCCCTTTGACGCCCAATTTTGTGACCGGATGAGTGCGGGGGTGCCGGTCGACGGGGTGATAACCCAGGCCTGCCGGGTTGAGCCTGTCGCCGCGGATACCTTTACCATTGTCCTCAGGCAGGGGTTAAATCGTCAGATCCGTAAAATGGCACGTTACTGCGGTTACCGGGTGGTGGATTTATACCGGGTGCGAATAGCAAACCTGAAACTCGATGCACAAGTTTTGCCAGCAGGGCACTTTCAGCCGATTGCGATGACAGAGCTTAAGCTCGAAGAGGAAGAAAAATAGTACCGCCCAATCAATTGTCTGGGCGGTAAAAGTAGCATCGATAAACAGTATAGCGCGCAGCCGATTGCAGCACACTGCGGCATATTGTCGCACCATCATTTCCACGCGTTATGCTGAATATTTTTCAAGGGTCTGGCATTTCTGTGCAGGTCCGGTTAGTTTCAGTGTTCCGATATTCATCAAAGCCGAAAAATATGGAATGGATTGCCTTTACCTGCCTGGCCGCTTTCAGCCAGGCCTGGCGTAATGCGCTGCAAAGCCGCCTGAGTCAACACGCCAGCGTTGCCAGCGTCACACTGGCCCGCTTTCTGCTGGCCACGCCCCTGGCCGCGTTATACCTGCTGGGCCTGTATCACTGGCAAGCAGCACCCGCACTCACTCTGAACCCAACACTGATAGGCTATGTTGCAGGCGCGAGCATTATGCAGATCATTGCAACCGGACTCATGGTGGTATTGTTCAAACGTAATAATTATGCAGTCGGTGTGGGACTGGCAAAAAGTGAGGCTCTATTGGCGGCTATCCTGGGGATGGTCTTTTTCGGATCTCATCTGAGCGCGCTGGGCTGGATAGGTGTCTTGCTGGGGGGTATTGCGGTGCTGTTACTCAGCGGTGTGACACTGCGCCACTTTCAATTGACGACAGCCCTGTTAGGACTTGCCTGTGGCGGTGCCTTTGCCCTCACCTCTTTGTGGGTCCGAGAAGCCAGTATCGCCACCCAGTTGCCCTTCCCGCATAGCGCGGCCTGGGTGCTGTTACTGGTGCTATCCTGTCAAACCTTAATACTGGCCTGCTACCTGAGCTATGCGGAGGCAGACTCCTGGCGTCAGCTTTGGCAACACCGCCGACTCACCTGTGCCATCAGTACTACCAGCTGTATCGGCTCTGTTGGCTGGTTTAGTGCCATGAGTCTGCAGCACGTTGCCTATGTTAAAACATTGGGTCAGATCGAAGTATTCTTTTCGCTTGCCATCGCAGTGTGGTGGCTAAAAGCCCCGGTTGCCCGGCGTGATACCCTGGGGTTACTACTCATCGCACTGGCTGCAATCCTGGTAATGATGAGTTAGGTAACTGGTCTGACATAAATTTTCAGGGAAAAAACGCCGGCACTTTCTATACTGAAGATATTGCAACAATGACAACAGAGTGCCTTACGTGCCGATTGCGCAACATTTTTATAGTCAGCCGGATGAAGTAGAGCTGGTCAAAGTGAAGCTGTTTAAGCAAGTCGCTTACTATTGTTTATGCTTACATTTGCTGTTTATCTTTGCTTTTTGGTACAGCCATGTCTATATCCTGTCCATCGCTAACATCGCCAGCGTTGCAGCCTGGGCAACGGGGATTTACCTGCTTAACCGGGGTCACAGCCACCTGGCACTGCGGGTTTTTTGTGTCGAAGTGACGGGACACTCGGTGCTGGTGTGTGCCACGTTAGGGATGGATTATGGCTTCCAATATTACCTGTGGACCATCGCCTGCATGTTGCTGCTGGATATGAAGCTAAAGTTACGACTGGCCATTGTTCTGTCTCTCAGCATGATTGTCTTGTTTGCCTTGCTGTTTGAGCTTTACAGCTCCGTAAATACCCCTTTTTTATTTCAGGAGTATGCCCGCTCTATTCACTTTATCAATGTATTCGTGTGCGGCTTACCTATGATCTATGTCATTGGCCATGTTCGCGAAAGTACCTTTATTCAGCGTCGCCAGCTAGCTAAGTTGGCAGCCCGAGACCCACTCACAAATTTGTTTAATCGTCGCTATGCCAAAGAACTGATACTCAGAGCGCACAGCAGCTGTGCACACAACGGACAAAGCCTTTGTGTGGTCATGGCCGATCTCGACCATTTTAAACAGATTAACGACCAACTGGGTCATGATATGGGGGATGAAGTACTGCAAACCGTCTCTGATATCTTGCGTGAGCATGTCACCGATCAGGATATCGCCGTCAGGTGGGGCGGTGAAGAGTTTTTACTCGTGCTGGTTGATTGTACCCAGGAAGAAGCACTCATACGTATTGAAACATTGCGACAAACCCTTGAGAAGCAGCGCTTTAATGGCGAAGAACTCACTGCAACCATGAGTTTTGGCGTGGCTTTGTGGCATACCGCTTTGCCTTTTTCCGTCACTTTGCAGCTGGCCGATGACGCACTCTACACCAGTAAAGCACAGGGCCGCAATCGAGTGACTGCGGCCCACACCAACTAGTTGATCGGTGTAAATGTGATACGGTGATTAATGGCCCCGGGTAATAAAGGGACTGCTTCGCCCTGCGCATAGGCGCTGAAGCCAGCACGGTAAAAGGGTGACAGCGGATGACCACTTTGCCCACCAGCGACACTCATTATCGCTTTATCAAGATGACCAGGTTGGGCGATAAAACGTTGAGATGCGCCAAATGCCGGCTTTTGTACCGCTGGCATATAACTGTCGCCAAACCCTGCCACCACCGGCATATCAAGCAAGCCACTGAGCAGCGGAATTTGCCTGCTAAACGGATGCTTCACTTCAAGCTGGTTGACCCGCCCCCATTGCCACGCGGCCATATCCCGACCTTCAGTCTCACGTAGCTGCGTTTTAGCCAACTCATAAGCGGCCAGCAACAGGGCATCCCAATCACTGTACTGCTGTTGCCAGTGCGCGGGTTGCTCGTGGATCAATTGCCATGCTGCAGGCTCGAGATAGCGCTTCAGGGGCGACAGACTGCCATCCACTTGTTGCAGAGTGTGCTCTACCGGTGCAAACAGCAGATCAAGGGTATGATCTCGAAAGCGCCTGACCAGGGTATAACCAACCGATTCAGGACAGGCACAGCCTTGCCAGTCAGACAAATAACCGCTATCTCGCGCATAACTGTCGCCCTGATTGGCAAGCAGCGTACTCAGCAACTCATGCCAGGGAGCCAAAAAGCGCGCTTCATTATCGAGCTGCATACGCATAAAATCCGCTTCATCAAACTGACTTTGCGTCATCAGGCGATCACGGATCTGCACAGCCCGCGCGCCCAGTGCATAGCCGCCATCACCGAAACGCTGATGCTGCGGTGCCGATACCACCCGTGAGTTGGCGGTCCAAATCTTGCCATGAGCTGGGTTTTTAACAATCGGTCGATGCGTTTCATTACGTTGCCAGTTGTCGCTGTATGCCTGACTAGGAACTGCTGTGTCGCTCGGTATAGCACGCCCTGGCACAGCCCCCGTAGGATACCAGGCCGCATTCCCTTGGGCGTCCACAACCACCATATTCTGGACCGGAATAGCTATCTGCGCAGCGCGTTCCAGTGCCTCATCTACCGTCCCTGCGGACTCCAGTCCCAGCAACCCTAAATTAACCGCATAATCCTGATGTGCCACCCAACTCAATGCATACGCTTCTTCGCGGATCTGCTTAACCGGCCCGTACTCGCTTAATGTCAGGGTAAACGCCTCACTCCTGCCATCCGGTAAGTTAAGCTGCTCTGTGACTTGCCAGGTCTTGTCGGCCTTTGGGTCCAGCTTGATCCAGTCAGCCGTATCCAGATAACCATTGGTAAATCCCCAGGCTACCTGGCTGTTACTGCCCACAACCACGGCTGGCGCGCCTGGCAAAGTGACCCCGGACACCTGGATCACCTCGCCTTCGGCGGTGTCATAATTAAGCTGAGCGCGATACCAGATAGCAGGTGTGTTTAAGCCCAGGTGCATATCATCAGAAAGCATTGCTGACCCTGTTTTAGTATGCTGTCCTGTTACAGCCCAGTTATTACTTCCAAAAATTGAAAGCTCTTCGATGTGCGTCACACTATCATATTTAGCAATGTCGCCTAAATAAGGCACCTTAGCGTCACTTTTGATGACTTCACTATTATCGAGTGCTGCCTGATAATTACTTGGCTGGATAATAAAATGCTTCATTTCTTTCCCAAGTAAGGATTCAACTAGAATGAGTGATTCATCTCTTTTTAGTGTGCTTTCTTGTAAATCCAGGTACATACTAAAAATAACTAACAAGCTGTCTTCTGGTTGCCAGGGCCGGACCTCTGCACCGAGCAGGAGGTACTCAAAGCCCTGCACGCCACTTTGCGCTTGCCCTTCATTAACACCCTGAGAGTAGCTCGCCAGCAAATGCTGCTCTGACACTGGCAGCTGTTGTAATATACGCTGGCTCAGGGCACGAAAGCGATGAAACCGCAACCGCTTGTCCAGTCCAAGGGCTGCTTCACCAAATAATTCACTCAATTCACCGGCCGCATTACGGCGCAACAAGTCCATCTGGAAGAAACGATCCTGACCATGCGCAAAGCCGAGCGCGAAGGCAGCGTCCTGCCGGTTCTGCGCGGTGATCACGGCCTGACCGATCGCATCCCGCTCCAGTGTCACTTCTGCACTCAACGCCGTCGACTGACCCTGCCCATCGAGCGCGGGCAAACTCAGTGATAAAATGCCATATACCACTGCACTGGCAGCCAGTGCGAGTAACACCAGCACCGCTATCCCGCGTTTCAGCCAAATCAGCATATTTTTCCCTCACTTGATTGATTAATGACCTTAGCCAGCTTAGCGTTAATTAAGCTCGATTGCATTACATGTCAGTGACATCTAACCCCGCGAAGTCTAATCAATAACAAAGACGGCCAGATAGGTATCAAAGGTTAGCAAGCGGAAGGTTTTTCCATCATAAATTCGTCCGAGTCTTGGCGAGTTTTCACACAGACAACTATAGTTAAATGATTCAAGGATACTTTTTCACGTTCACATGCAGACCATACACGTGCTGTCGTCAAGGAAAGCTTTTTTAACCCGTTTTATGGTGGGGGGATTACTATTGGTGATCCTGGCAGCTGGCTGGTACATAGATGGGGTGAACGAACGTCGCCTGATCGAAGTCGAAAAAAACCGCACATTTGAAGAACTCAATGTCTATCGGACTCAACTAGAAGGAACACTGGCCGCCAATATTCAACTGGTACGGGGGTTGGCCATTGCACTGGCACCTCAAGAACACCTCGATCAAAAGCAGTTTGAACGCTTTGCAGCGCCGCTCTTTGAGACCAGCAAAGTGCTCCGCAATGTTGGCGCCGCGCCAGACATGGTGCTGCAAATGATATATCCGCTCGAAGAAAATAAAAAAGCGATAGGGCTCAACTACCTCACTCACCCACAACAGAAAAAAGACGCCATCAAAGCCAGAGACTCCCGCACCATTGTACTGACTGGCCCGCTTGAGCTGGTACAGGGCGGGGTGGCGCTGATCGCCCGCATCCCGGTCTATGTTGATAATGACACATTTTGGGGGCTATTGTCGGTTGTGATTGATATGCCCAAACTGTACGAACAAGTGTCGCTGAATAACCTCGAGAGTGATTACCTGATTGCCATTCAGGGCAGAAATGGCTTGGGTGACAGTGGTGAATATTTCTATGGGTCACCCACGATACAAGAGCATAACCCCCTTGCTTTCACGATCCATGTCCCATCGGGTAGCTGGGTATTATACGCTGCTCCGCGTTACGGCTGGAAAGCCTCTTCCGCCGCCTTATGGCCATTTCGCCTGGCACTGTTGACCATAGTGCTGTTCTTTTTGTTCGCCTTTTCCTTTTACACACGCTTACTCTCCGAGCTAAAAAGCAAAACCAGTGCACTAACCAACATGGGCTCTCTGGCCCAGGTTGTGCCTGGTCTGTTGATCTGGCAAGTCATCAAATCACTTTGTCGGAAGTCACACGTCAGATTTTTGCCATCTCACCCTATTATCAGCCAACCTGGATGAGCAGCACTGAGTTCTTTAAAGAGGGTCCCCATCGCAAGAAGTTTCAGGATTACATGAACCAGGCAATCAAACATGGCAGGCCCTTTGAGGATGAATTCATTGTTCAGCCACAAAAAGGCCTGGAATGCTGGGTGCTCATTAAAGCGCAGGCAAAACAAGAAAATGGCTGGACGTTACAAGTATTTGGCTCGGTGCAAAACATCAATGACCGTAAACTAATGGCGATAGAACATGAAAAAGTGGCCAGGAACAATGAATTGCTGGCACAACTCAGTACGCATGAAGCCATCCTTAACAATCACACAGAACGCGCACAGGAGCTGTGCACCGATGCGGTTTGCCAGGCTGCCCGCGCATCACGTGCCAGTATCTGGCTGCTTAGCGAAGATCATGCTCAGCTCTACCCCACGTGCTTCAGCAATACTCGACGAGACAGCCTGCAACATTTCCCGCCCTGGCGCAAAGCGACACTACCCGGCTTGTTTTCGGCGGTACTCAGCAAGCAGCTCATAGAAGCAAGCACCGCCACTAAACACCCAATAACCCGGCCTCTGGCTGATCAATACCTTGAGCCGTTTGAAGTCGAAGCGATGCTGATCATCCCTATCCTTCATCGCGGTGCTGTTTGTGGCATTTTGTGCACTGAATACGGCGATCCTTACCCCGACTGGACTGACAGTGATCGGCGCTTTATTCAGGCCATCGCTGCAATGTTAGCCAGCCTGTTTAGTGGCCAGCAACAACAGCAGGCTAAGCGCAAAGCGATCATAGAAAAAGAGCTGGCAGAGCAATCCGCTAAAATCAAAGCGGACTTTCTGGCCAGTATGAGTCATGAAATTCGCACGCCCATGAATGGCATCACTGGCATGCTCGAGATCCTGGGCAATTCGCAGCTGACCGACACACAGCAACGTAACCTGGCGCTGGCGCAAAGCTCAGCAGAATCTCTGCTCACCATTATTAACGACATACTGGATTTCTCAAAAATTGAGGCTGGCAAGCTCAATATTGAACAAATCGAATGTGACCTGATCCAAATAATTAGTGACTGTTTTGCTGCCTTTGCACCTCGTGCAAACGACCAGCAGACCGAGTTATTCATTGATAGCCGAAACATGCAGTATCAATATGCCAAAACAGATCCCCACCGGCTCAAGCAGATCCTCAATAACCTGATCAGCAATGCCGTTAAGTTTACCGAAGGAGGGAAAGTTACTCTCACCTGTTATACGGAACGAACCAGTGAGCAGTCTCGCCTGTGGTGCAGTGTTGAAGACACAGGGATCGGGATAAGCAAGCAACAATTAAGCAAAATTTTTGACTCCTTCACTCAGGCCGACCCCTCCACCACCCGCAAGTTTGGTGGCACCGGGCTAGGCCTCACCATTGCCAGACAATTGTGCGAACTAATGGGTGGGGCACTGAATGCCTATAGTAAGCCAAATATAGGCAGCACGTTCACATTTTATGTTGCGCTCGAAGAGCCACAGCCTATTCGGGCACTCGATACCAACAATGACAGCCTGTATGTGATAGATTCGCACTCTCCGTCCGATCTCGCTGCACGACACATGCTGGATGCCTGGCATATACCCACAGAGCATTTTGAAAGCGTTGCACAGATGCTTGCAGCATACGATGCAGATACCTCACACAAACCTGCTCTGATCATTGCCACAGAGGTACTAAGTACGACGCCTGAATCGGATCTCAAAAATCTGCTGAAACACATCAAAGCCAAACAACTCAGCTATGCCCTGTTGTGCCATACCATGCAAGAAACCCAGGCCTGGCCGCAGTTCTCAGCGAACAACTTATTACTCTGTCCTCTCACTCCTGCCAACGCACTATCCTTAGTTAAACGCAAAGAACCGCTGGCAGCGAATACCACAGAGGACGTCTGCCTGGATGTGGATATCCTACTGGTAGAAGACAACAAGATAAATCAAACTGTGGCAACCACACTGCTTGAGAAGTTGGGGGCACATGTCACTTGCGCACATAATGGCCTTGCTGCCATTAAACACCTTAAAGTCCGCGAAGAGGCCTATGCGATTATTTTGATGGATTGCCAGATGCCCGAAATGGATGGCTACACAGCGACCAAAGAGATCCGTGCCGGCGTGGCAGGAGAACAACACCAGCAAACGCCTATCATTGCCCTCACAGCCAATGCGATGGAAGGCGATGAAGAAAAATGTCTGGCTGCCGGTATGGATGCCTATCTGAGCAAACCAATCAACTTTGCCGCACTGAGCAAAATGCTGCAGCGTTGGGTAGATGAAACCAAAGCGTGCCGAGTCACACATTGAAAATACCCGCTATTCACCTGAGGCCACTATGCAAGGTCGTGCAAATCGCATAGAGTAAAGTCATGAAAATCAACCTGATCTGCTGCAAAGTATCATAGCACTTCATATAGGGAATAGAGATGAACTTATCCAAGATTGAACAACGGATCATCGGCTGTCTGCTGGAAAAGCAAACCACCACCCCCGATCAGTACCCTTTATCACTTAACGCGCTGACTAATGCCTGTAACCAAAAATCTAATCGCGAGCCGGTCATGGCCTTGTCTGAGTCAGACGTTCTGGACACTCTGACACAACTCGAACAAAAACGTATTGTCGTTTGTGATGAGGGTTTATCCGGTCGAGTAAGTAAGTACAAACATCGCTTTTGTAATAGCGAATTTGGTAGTCTGAAACTCACAGAGCAACAACGCGCCATTGTCTGTCTGCTGCTATTACGCGGACCACAGACGCCTGGCGAACTACGTACCCGCAGCGGCCGATTAGCCGAATTTAGCACGGTTGTTGAAGTTGAGACCGCACTGAATGAGCTCATACAGCAAGAACTCGCCACTCGCCTGGCCAGAGAGCCTGGCAAACGCGAGGCACGCTACCAACACTTATTCGGCGATACAGAAGACCTGGAACAGGCTGAGAGCAGCGCGACTGAACCCGCTGTAAACCTGGATGAGCTGTTACAGGAAATCGATCAGCTTAAGCAGGAACTTCAGACTATCAAGCAACATCTTGGTCTGTAACCACGCAATCAGGGTAAGAAACAGATCTAATTGGTAACAATTTCAAGTAAACTTAGGGCAATCAATCATATTTAGGCCAGCCAGATAACATAACGTTGGCCAGAGGGAAATCCCATGCGTGAAGCTATCATTGCTGAAATGAAAGTTCAGCCAACCATTGATGTCGCGGCGGAAGTCGCCCGACGTGTTCAGTTTATCAAACAAACGCTGATCTCAGCCCATTGTCACAGCCTGGTACTGGGGATCAGTGGTGGTGTTGACTCTTCTACCTGTGGCCGTTTGTGCCAACTGGCCATTGATGAACTGAATGCCGAGCAAGGCCGACAGGGTTATCAGTTTATTGCCATGCGCTTACCATATGGTACCCAGGCTGACGAAGATGAAGCCCAACAGGCCCTATCTTTCATTCAACCCACAAAGCGCTTAACAGTCAATATTAAAGCTGCAGCTGACGCCATGCATGAGCAAGCGATTCAAGCAATGCAAGCCACTGAAACCGAGCTGCCGAGCGCAGCCCTGGTCGACTTTGTGAAAGGCAATGTGAAAGCCAGACAACGCATGGTTGCCCAGTATGAAATCGCCGGCCTGACACGCGGCCTGGTAGTCGGTACTGACCATAGTGCTGAGAATATCACCGGTTTCTATACTAAGTTTGGAGATGGTGCCTGTGATTTAGCGCCACTGTTTGGCCTGTCTAAACGCCAGGTAAGGGCATTGGCTGATCATCTGGGTGCACCTCAGTCATTGGTCCATAAAACCCCCACTGCAGATTTGGAGTGCGACCGCCCGGGCCTCGCGGACGAAGAAGCCCTGGGTCTGAGCTATGATGACATTGATGACTTCCTGGAAGGCAAGCCCATTAGCCTGGATGTCGAGCAACTGCTGATTGATATTTATCAAAAGACCCAGCACAAGCGTCAGCCCATCCCCACTATTTACGACGATGAGTAATACCCCGACATAGTCTCAGTGATCTGGCCTGCGATACACCACGTACAAGGCCAGACGCACTACGGGTACAGTCGCGGGGTCACCCGCCACCCGTTAACTCTGCAAAAAAGGACACATGCCAATGACAGCGCCCATTTTAATCACCGGAGCCGCACAGCGTATTGGTCTGGCAATGGTTCAGCACTTTATCGCTGAAGACATTCCAGTGATCATGACCTATCGCACACAACGCCCGATCATAGATACCCTGACAGAACAAGGCGTGATCTGTATCCAGGTAGATTTCAATCAGAAAGACGCAATCGCGTCGCTGATTGCCCAAGTTAAGCAACATACCGATACATTGCGCGCGGTGATACATAATGCCTCAAGCTGGGATTGTGAAGCACTGAACCTGGATCACAATGCCTTATTCGATGCCATGATGCATATTCATGCCAAAGTGCCGTATCTGCTCAATATGGGTCTGGCACCTTTGTTGCAAAACTACCCAGGTACGGCCGACATTATTCATATCACCGATTATGTGGTTGAAAAAGGCAGCCCGAAACATATCGCCTATGCCGCGAGCAAAGCTGCGCTGGATAACCTCAGCCGCTCTTTTGCCGCCAAGTATGCGCCGCATATCAAAGTGAATTCCGTCGCCCCGTCTCTGATCATTTTTAATGACGATGACAGCGACGAGTACAAAGAGAAAACTCTGAAAAAATCCATTATGGGTATTGAACCTGGCTGTCGCGAAGTGATCGACGCCGTAGAGTTGCTGCGTAAAAGTAATTACATCACCGGCCGCACTTTGGCCGTGGACGGAGGCCGCCACCTGAAATAGCAGGCCTGAGCGAATTAACTACAGTGAGTTTTATTATGCATGACGAATTAAAAAGCAGTTTCCAACAGATCATCACCGCCGTAGGCGAAGACAAAGACCGTGAAGGGCTGCTTGATACCCCCAAACGTGCTGCCAAGGCCATGGAATACCTGACTCAGGGCTACCGTCAGGAGCTCAGTGATGTGACCAACAACGCCGTATTCAGCTCTGATGCCGATGACATGGTCCTGATCCAGGATATCGAGCTTTATTCTATGTGTGAACATCACCTGTTGCCATTCGTTGGCCGCGCCCACATCGCTTACATTCCTAATGGCAAGGTGTTAGGCTTATCTAAGTTTGCACGCATCGTGGACATGTATGCGCGTCGCTTTCAGATCCAGGAGCAACTTACGCATCAAATCGCTAAAGCCGTGGAGGAAGTGACCGGTGCCCGTGGTGTTGGTGTGGTTATTGAGGCGAAACACATGTGTATGATGATGCGTGGCGTTGAAAAACAAAACTCGCAGATGCGTACCTCAGTGATGCTGGGTAACTTCCGTGAAGATGCCAAAACACGTAATGAATTCTTACAACTACTAAAACGCTAAGGACCGCTTATGCACACGGCGATCATCAATATTACCAACCTAAGGTTACGCACCTTCATCGGGTTCAATCAGGAAGAAAGAGAGAAAAAGCAAGATGTTGTGATCAACATCGAGATCCACTATCCGGCCGATGCGGAGTGTTTGTTTCACGATGAAGTTGGCCATGCACTGAACTACAAAACCATTACCAAAGCGGTGATCGCTAAAGTAGAGGAAGGCCACTTTCTGTTGTTGGAAAAACTGGTCGCAGACATTCTGACAGAGTGCCACCAACACCCTGATGTGAGCTATGCGAAAGTGAAGGTCGATAAGCCTCATGCGCTGCGCTTTGCGGATTCCGTGTCACTGACGCTCGAATGGCGTAAACCCGTCTGATCATACTCTGGCAGCCACTTACATAAAACCGGCTGCCAGCCCTATTACCACTGCGTAACGCAACCCCTTACCTGCCGCGACTAACAGTAGAAAGAGACTGAACCGGGTTCTAAAGACGCCCGCAACCAGAGTCAGAGGGTCTCCGACTACGGGCACCCAGGCAAACAACAAACTGTATACCCCATATTTTTCGAATTGATGTTGCGCTTTGCTCATTGCCGGTTTGGAAACAGGAAACCAGCGCTTGTCTTCTACCCGGCTGACAATGGTACCGAGGTAATAATTAATCACACTACCGAGCACATTGCCGGTGGTTGCGCTGAGCCATAGTAAAAACAGCTCTCCCTGCTGCTTTACCACCAATCCGGACAGCAACAACTCAGAAGAAGCTGGCAGCAGGGTGGCGGAGATCAGGGCCGAAAAAAACAAAGAGATATACAACATAGCAATTACACTCGGTGCTGGTCTGCCAGGATGCCATGACAGCCTGTCTCATCGCAGCAGTTCAGACACCACTGAAACTTGCGCTCACCTTAAAAATACGCATTAATGAGGGTATTGTACCGCAAGGACCATAATAATGATAAAACCTCTCACTATCGTCGCTCTCGTAACCGCGCTAGGCAGTCAACTGAGTGCCTGTAATGCCACCTCATTGCCAGACGCTCACCCCAAGGGATATGAAACTTATATCAATCCCGGCGACACTTTCAGGCACACTCAGCTAATCAATATAGACGGTGAGCCCGTCCAGTTAGCTCAGGGAAACAAGCTGATTATCCTGTTTGCCAGCTGGTGCTCGGACTCTCAGCGTACGCTGAACGAATTAAAAGCATCTGAACTATTAGCCGATCCGCAATTACAAATCATTGCCATAGGCCGCGAAGAAGATGTCGAGACCTTAAAGGCCTTCCGCACCTCTTTTGGTATCGACTTTAACATAGTGGCCGACCCCGACAGAGCCATTTACAGTCAATATGCCAATAAGGGGATCCCACGTTTGATTATGCTAAATAAACAAAATCAGGTTGTAAAAACACTGATTGGCGAACAGGCGGGTATTATTGAACAGGTACGTTGGTAATGAATACGGATGTAGTAAGCATACTGACGATGGCGAAGGTGATCCAAACGGCCGTTGCACCTGTTTTTTTAATTACAGGAATTGCAGCCACATTGGGTGTCTTGTCAAATCGGCTGGCACGGATCACCGACAGAGCCAGATTACTGGATCGAAAGTTAAACAACAGTCCGGACGAAGAGCTGAAAGGTCACCTCACCCGCGAGATGCGCGCATTACTCAAACGCTCACGCTATATTCACATTGCTTTTAGCATGAGTGTACTCTCTGCACTGCTGGTGTGCGCCGTCGTCATGGTGTTGTTTATTTCCCACCTTTATTCGTTGTCGCTGGGCGTGACCCTGTCGAGCTGCTTTATAGCCGCTATGCTATTACTGATCTGCGCCTTTTTAGCCTTACTCGCCGAAGTATTTCTGGCCACCCGGAGTATGCGCCGGGGTATGATCTTTAAAGATATCGGGGAATAACCCGGCACAGAGTACCCTCAGCCACTCCAGGCACGTGTCCGTAAACGCATAAGTCAGGCTATAAACAGCCTGACGCCATTCCTTTAAACCCTGACCGTCTTTTATACCAAGTTCAAACAATATCTGTTCTATTTCAAGGAGCACCTATCACGCTAACGGCGTTAAAAGTTTCTCATTTAAAACCTTTACCTAAGGTATCAATTCGCAAATTTTTGCCTCGCCTATGTGGACTTAAGTGCCTCAACGATAGCAGTATTATCGACCCTATTGTCTCGCCTCAAGATAGAACACTTAATTAAGCAAATGGGTATTACTCACAACCGACAAAGCCAATATCAGGGTGCCCAAAACACCAATAGTATAAAAGTAACCCTATAAAAAAACCGCCTCGGGTTACCCCGAGACGGTTTCTTCAACTAATGATGTATTAGCTGCTTATTTACGCTTACGGCGACGTAGTGCTGCAAACGGAGCTGCAAGTAACGTCAACCAAGCCAGTGAACCTGAGTCGTCGTCATCATTATCATCACCACCTGTCAGGTCGTTCACACGAACTTCAACCATCACAGGTTCAGACGATTTACCCATTTCATCTACAGCTACAACGTTGAACTTGATTACACGCTCGTACTCAAAGTCAATGTCGCCAGCCACAGTGATGATACCGTCTTCGTCAATAGACACCAGATTAGTACCTGTCACTACGAACTGAGTCACGTCACCATCAATATCAGAGTATGCTAGTCGGCCAATCTCAGTACCGATTGCAGCATTCTCGTTCACTGAGAAACGTTGGTTCATTTCAACAACTGGCGTACCTTCATACTCGTCTTCAAGGATGTAGAAAACAACCGCTACAGGCTCGGACATGTTACCCGCTTTATCGTGCGCAGTAACTTTAATCGTGATCATGTCGCTTGCATCGTAGTCGATAGGACCAACAACTGTAATGTAACCTTCCTCATCGATTGCAAATGAAGAGCTGCCTTCAACGCTGAAAGATACCAGGTCATCGTCCTGATCCATCACCATCAGCATGCCAACTTCAGTGCCTTCTTCTGCATTTTCCATCACTTCAAAGGTCTGGTCAGGAGCAATAACTGGTGTCTGCTCTTCAACCGTATCTGCTTCGTTGGTAATCATCACTGTGATGTAACCTTGCTCAGACACGTTACCTTGTACGTCAATCGCTACAACAACCAGCTCAACCTGATGTACGCCAGCATCGTAATCTAGCAGGTCACCGTTGGTTACAACAATGTCACCTTCTTTAGTTACTGTGATGCCTTCATTAGACTGGAAGCGGACATAGAATTCAGAAACATCAACTGTGCCTTCTTGCTCTACAAGCTCTACCTGACCTAACACCGTACCTGTTTCTGTGTGCTCAGGCGTCTCATGCATCATGCTTACAATCGCAGGAGGCGTCGCAGCATCTGGACCAGCCAGTACTTCTTCAGTTACCGCAGCCAGAATTTCAGTACCGCTTGCTTCTGCAATTGCAAATGGTGCTGCTGTATTCACATACGCTTTTTCACCCGGCGCTAGCGATCTTACAGCGTTGCCGTCTGCATCTACTAACGTTGCAGCTGAAGTACCGAAGATTGCGTTACCAGTCAGTGAGTCAGTTACTGTGCTGATACCAAGCTGGTAGTTATCCCAACCAACCTGCGCTTCGATGCTCATTTCGTTGCCCAGCTCATTAGAAGTCAGACCAATAAGGTCGGTACAACCAGCGAAGGTAACCGTGCTTGAGCCTGTCTCATGGTACATCGGCGTCAAGAATTGCCATGATGGAGCACCATCTACAATTGGACCTGATACGGTACGACCACGACCAGGTACCGCAGCGCTACGACCTACATCGTTGTAAATCGATAGTGCATAGTCAAAAGTGCCGTCATTGTTGGTATCAAGATTCATCTGATAACCAGCTTGACGCAGATGTGTCACATCATCACGCAACTTCATTGATGCCGTGAAGAATAGACCTGTATCTGTACACCCTTCTGAGGCAAACACATTGAACGTTGTACCCAGGATGTTGAAGGCTTTTTCTTCTTCGCTCGCTTCTTCACCAACAGCAACTAGCTGATCTGCCAGTGGGTTAACTGTTCTGTAACCGTTGTTCATTGCAACCAGCATCGGCTCGCCATTAACCATTTCATGGTGTAGATCGAGGCCTACATGCGCTTTAGGCAACATGTGGTAAACCATGTGTAGATCGTGGTCACCTTCAGTTTCAACGTCGTTAAATACCAGCGCACCGTCCATTTCTGACAAGGTCAACGCAGCAGTACGAGGGCCAAGGTCATCAGCTGATAGCGGGTTAGTCATGCCCCACTCAGGTAGCTGAGCAGGATCAACTGTCACAGATACGTCAAACGCAATCGTTTGACCCGCAGGAACAGTCACTTCCTCTGGGTATTCCCAGCTTAGCGCACCTGCATCTTCGTCATTGTCATAACGCGCTTCGATGCGAAGGTTATAAGTCTTATGCTTATCAGAGAAGTTCTTCAGCTCAACTGTTTTGGTGTAAGTTGTAACTTCTTCAAGCACGTCAAAGCCAAATGACAATGCGCCTTGATTTGTTTCATATTCAGAAATCCAGCTCCACGCAGCAACCGGCGAAGCCATCGCTTTTTCAACATCTACCAGACCGGCACCGATACGGCTGATTGGTGCTAATGGTGACTCAGGATCAACATTCAGTGAATCAACATGGATATCCAGGTTGGCAGTGTTCATCAGCATGGCTTTGATTTCAAAAGCATCCAGCTCAGGACGACCTTCTTTCATCAGGGCTACGGCACCCGCCACAATTGGGCTCGCCATAGATGTACCAGACATTCTGTGCAGCTGGTCACCGGTAGATGGCGCTGCCGCCAAAATGCTTGAACCAGGTGCCGCAATTTCAGGCTTCAACAAACCGTCCATTGAAGGACCACGTGAAGAGAAGTCAGATACGCCGCCCTGAGACGTTTTAGCAACGGCAGAGACACTGTAAGTGGCTTTGCCGCCATCTTTCATTTGCTCTTTGAGTTTTGCACCCGCTGCAAAATTCAGACCTGCTGACGGGATAGTCACGGCATCATCGCTTCCACCCATAGGGGCCGGTGTACCGTCATCATTGTTGTTTGCGATGAGTACAAATACTGCGCCACGCTCTTGCGCATTCAGTACTTTCTCAGTGAAAGCACAGGCACCACGGTCAATCAGTACTGCTTTACCAGTAAAGTCCATATCGGCGAATGGATTGGTTCCTTTCGCATCTGGGTCAGCACCATCTTCAGGTGGGATAGTACACCCATTTTGATTTACTTCTGGGTAAACCAACTCCGCGGTGTCTTGAGTAATTTCAAAATCAACGATAGGACCAAAGCTTGCTGGTTGAACGACCGTAGCTTCGCCAGCAACCGTTGACCCTTTATCGAACAAACTCTCTAAAGTTGGGTGAGTCAAAGACGCAACAGATATTGCATTTGGCGTTGTACTTGGACCACCAACACGGAATGGAATGTCGTCATCGTTACCGGCCGCGATGATCATGTTAGTACCCAGCTCTACCGCACGCTGGATCAGGTATTGCGTACCGTCGCCTGTGTAGGTATTACCAAACTCGCCACCCAGTGACATGTTCATCAGGTCTACACGGTCACTGATGTCGCCGTCACCATTTGGATCCATTGCCGCTTCAAGTGCACTGATCTGTGCAGCCCAGGTACAGCCGCCGCCACATACAGAATACACATATAGTTCAACGTCAGGTGAAATGCCCGTTACATCGTGTGATACGTGCGTACCATGGTCAGTCAGTTCGGTCGCACCTTCACGGAATCTTGGATCATCTTCAATCGGGTCAGCGTCGTTACGAACGAAGTCATAACCACCTTTTACCTGGCCTTGTGGCCAAGCAACTGTTGTCGGATCAGCCGCTTCAGCTTCATACGCTTCAACGGTACCAGCCGCTTCATTGAACACTTTGTGCGTGTAATCGATACCAGTATCTAGTACAGCAACTTTAACGCCTTCACCAGTTACGCCCAGGTTTTGTTTTACTGAGTCAGCACCAATGTAGCCTGAACTTTCTTCAACAAACAGTCGAGAATCTCTCAGTGGTAAAATGCGCTCAACGGCAGCATTGTTGCGTAGCTTATCTAGTGTGCTGTCTGATGCTTCAACAATCAGAGTAGAAGCAAGTACTTTAGTTGCGCCAAGTACCTTAGCACCTGAGTCAAGCTGTTGAATTTGCTGTCTTAGGTTAGACTGAGCAGCCTGTACGCTAGCAAATGTATGCTTTGCTGCTGCTTCGCTGTATACGCCTTTAGCAACCAGATCTACAGCCGTGTTTTGCTTCATAACGACTAGGTATGCGTTGGTGCGCGCTTCAGCGGTGTTGCCTTGTTCGAATGCAACCTGGCTGACTTTAAGTGATGTGCTTGGTTGAACCTGAACGGTTGCAGCCGTTGCAGATGCTGCCATCAATGCACCTGAGACAGCAGATGCTACCGCGGTGGCTTTAAATGAATACTTGGCCATAGTTTCCCCTAGGACTTGTTGTGTAAAAGATGTTTCTTTTAGTTTTAGAGAGTAGATTCGCCCATCAATATAGTGTGACTCGCCTGTTAATTACAATATTAAACAAACAAAGAAGTTACAAACTTTTCATTCAAATCACAACTTGCCACACAACTCACTGTTTATAAAGGACTTTAAAACTGTAAACGAACGTAAACCAACCCGCAATAATGTTGTCATATTGAGGCTGTTGTAAAGCAAGATGAACAAAATACACACAATTTGATTATCAAAGGTAGTTCATAATTCCGAACTCGTCTAAGAGACTTGCAATATCTTTTGTAAAGGCATAGAAAAGAGGCAGTTTTTTTAATTAAGGGGTCGAAATGAGAACTACACTATTATTAACAAGTTTATTAACCGGACTGTCTTTAAATGTACAGGCAAGCTCACTATTCGAAAAACCAGAAGACGCTATCGAATACCGTAAAGCGGCATTTCAACTGATCCGTTATCAGATTGGTGATATGGGTGACATGCTCAAAGGTAAAGTCCCGTTTGATGCTGAACGTTTTAAGCAACGTGCTAACAACGCTGCGCATTTATCAGCGATGCCATGGGAAGCCTTCCCGGCAGGTTCAGACAAGGGGGCAACAGACGCACTACCGGCCATCTGGTCTGACAGAGCAACGTTTGATAAAAAAGCACAAGCTTTTGCAGACTACGCACAAAAGCTGGCTGTTGCAGCAGAGTCAGGCGACAAAAAAGTCATTGGCGCGGCATTTAAGAATTGGGCGAAAGGCTGTAAAGATTGCCACAACTCATTTAAAGACTAAGCAGTAAATAGCAATAAGGCAGCCTCTGCTGCCTTATGATTTTACCTTGTATCACGGCGCACATATCATGTGCACCTAGCTCCTAACCAAGTAGCCACTCAGGTTCAGTCATCTAAAAAGTCTAAATCGTCCTCGCCAAGATTACGCTTCAGGCGTTTTTGCTCCAGATAATCATCCAGGCGACGTTTCACCTGTTTCTTTTGCTGTGCCTGTAGTTCTTTATCCAACGACCCAAAGTCGTCTTCATAATCATCATCTAACGGATCATAGGAAAATGTTTTACCCACGATGAGCTCCAAACTTAATTATGCAAAATAGTCCAGCAGTTCACACTATGATGACGCTGCATAAGTTAGTATTTAGCGCTAAAAGCAGGCGCTGAAAAGCAAGTCTTTTTTATCCATACGATAAAAATTTTTTATTGCCAACTTCCCCACGCAACACTCTGGTTAAAACCACCACTTTTTGGTCATATTACCGACAAAGTGATACCGCACCTCAGAGATAAAAATGACAAAACCCATTATCTATCAACAACATAATAAAGTGGCATTGTTCTTGTTATTTCATACTGGTCATCAACACATCAAGGAACACATTATGAAAACCATGCTGCTTGCTTCAACTCTGGTTTTGTCCACTCAGGTCGCTGCCCATTCAGATAGCCACTTTTCTGTCAGCACAGATGAATGTGCCGTCGATTTTAAAAACGACGTACACATTACGCCCGATCAGGTGTACATCAAAAACGGCTCAGGTCAGCCTTTGATGATAGATGCTCAGGGCTTTCTTTATATCGCGGATCAACCCGTGTCACTGAGCCAGGATGAACGCGTGGCCATGCAAGCATATGCGGATACCCTCAGAGGCGAACTGCCCAAAGTCGCTAGTATTGCATTGCAAGGCGTGGAACTGGCCGGCGTTGCCATTGAGGAAGTCGCCAGTGCCTTTAATCTGCATGGCTTCGAGTCGCTGTCAGGCCTGATGGATGAGCTGCACACTGAAATCGAAGGCGCGTTTTATCAGCAAGGTACTTTCGTGATGGGTGAACAAACCTTTAATGAATTTGGTGAACACTTTGAGCATCAGTTTGAAGAAAAAATAGAGCAAGCCGTTGAAGGTGCCATGATGGAATCCATAGGCAGCCTGCTGGTTGCTATCGGATCTGAAATGGTCAGCTCAGGTGGCGATATGGCGCGGTTCGAGCAACGGATGGAAAATCTGGGTACCGAGATTGAACATAAAATCGCATATCAGGCAGACGTGCTGGAACAGCAGGCTGATGCCTTGTGTGGCAACTTCAAATCCATCGCAGAGCAGGAGTCACAGCTCAGTGCAATGATCCCCCAGATGAAAGGGTATCAGTTATTCGCTTATCGCTAAGCCCCGGTTATCCCTGTGCAGTCAGCCACACTTATCTAAGCTAACTACTTATTTCATGTGTGGCTGCTTTTTTGCCTGAGCTACCAACTCACCCAGGGTGCGAACATAACCTTCCATGTTATCGCACCAGGGTAAACCGTAGCTGATCCGCACACAACTTCGGTACCGCTCATAGGCACTGAATATCGCACCGGGTGCGACACTGATCCCCGCCTGCAGGGCCAGCTGAAAAAACAGCCCACCGTCATATTCTTCCCCCAGGTCCAGCCATAACACACATCCCCCTTTGGGATCACTGACACGAACATGGTCAGGAAAATACTTCTGAACCGCCAGGCGCATCTTTTGCTTATTATCAAACAGGCGCTTACGAAGTTGTCGCAAATGACGCTGAAACTCACCACTGGCCATAAAGTCTGCCAGTGCCCATTGATTCATCATAGGTGCAGAGCAGCTCAGTGCCCGCTTAAAGCGCTTTGCCCGGGCGCTGTGTGGCCCTGCCAGCATCCAGCCAACACGATAGCCTGGCGCCACCGTTTTAGAAAACGACGAGCAGGTCAGTACCTCACCCGGTTGAGCAAAGCACTGTGCAGGCCTGACTCTTTGCTCACCAAAATACAGGTCTCCATATACATCATCTTCGATCAGCACCACATCGTGCGCGCGGAGCAGCTGCAACAACTGCTGCATGCGAGATTCAGGCATCTGACTGCCCAGTGGATTATTGATACTGGTTGAGAACAGACAGGCCTTGATCGGATGCCGCGCCAGAGCGGCACTGAGATCATCGAGCCAAATGCCATCATCCGGACAAACGGGAATTTCGATCGCTTTCAGACCGAGGTTTTCGACCAGCTCAACAATCCCAAAGTAACAAGGTGACTCAATGGCCACTATGTCTCCGGGTTGAGTGACACACTGTAGCGCAATGGCTATCGCTTCCTGGGCACCATTGGTGATGATCAGCTCATCACTATTCACCGTCAGTCCCAATGCCAGATAATATTGCACCACCTGTGCTTTAAGCATCTTCAGGCCATCAATGGCTCCATAGTCCAGCATACGCGCCTGAGCCTGTCGCATTGCCTGGCGCATACTTCTGGCCAGCGCCTGTTGCGGGCTTGACGCTGCAACCGGGTTTGCCAGCCCCAGCGGGGCAACATCCGACAAATGGATCCCTTCATACACGTGTTCAATCAGCTGCTGCTTGTTTACCATCACAGGCTTAGCCGGTAATTTGCTGCGCTGTGGTGTCGCCGCCTGTTGACCATCTTGCAAAAAATACCCCGACTTCTCACGCGCCACAATCTGACCCGACATTTCAAGGTGCTGGTAAGCCTGCTGAACGGTGGGAATACTGACCCGCAACCGGCTTGCCATGGCCCTTAGCGACGGTAATTTATCGCCCGGGTTGAGCAACCCCTGTTCGGCCATGTCACGTATTACGGTAATCACTTGCTGATATAAGTAACCAGGCTTTAAAGTCGTATGATTCATCTGTACAGGTATAAAAACACATTTTTTGTATCTAGCATATACAGAATATATCGCTAAACTGGCCACGCTGACTAGTCCTTCTTGTGAGTTAAAAGAATGAATAACGTTTTTCTGTATACGATTACCGTCCTGATCTGGGGCTCCACCTGGCTGGCGATCGAATTCCAGCTGGGTACGGTAGACGAAGTGGTCTCTTTGTTTTACCGCTTCGCAATCTCTGCTGCTTGCATGTGGTGTTATGTGCTGATCAAACGCCCGCCGATGCGATACTCACTCACGGATCATGGCTTCTTTATGCTGCTGGCACTGGGTAACTTTGGCTTAAATTACCTCTTCCTGTACTGGGCGCAAGGCAGCCTGACCTCCGCAATGGCTTCCATTGCCTTTTCACTATTACTGGTCGCTAATATCGTCAATACCCGATTGTTTTTTGCCAAGCCCATTGCGGGCCGCATCTACCTTGGTGCAGCACTGGGGCTCGGTGGCATCGTCAGCTTATTTTGGCAAGACTTGGTCAATGCCGATCTCAACAGCGACGCTTTCATCGGGTTGCTGCTGGCACTGGCTGGTATGTTTATCGCCTCGCTCGGTAACATGGTCAGTGTGCGTAATTCCAATCGCCAGATTGGGGTGTTGCAGGGGAATGCCTGGGGTATGCTGTATAGCGCGCTATTTTTAGGCGGCTATGTGGCGTTCAGCCCATTACAGTTTAGTATTGAGGCCGATGCGCAATATTGGGGCTCATTATTGTACCTGTCGGTGTTTGGCACAGTGATCGCGTTTGCCTGTTACTTCCACTTGCTAAAAAACATTGGTCCGGAAAAAGCCAGCTACCTGATTGTGCTATTTCCGCTGGTCGCAGTGACACTCAGTACCTGGTTTGAAGGGTTTGTCTGGCAACTCAACACCTTTATCGGATTCTCTTTGGTCCTGATTGGTAACGCCATCGTACTCACACCGTACCAGCGTATTCGCGCCTGGCTCAGCCCGACGACGCCGTCCCGGGCAAACTCCTGAGTTGTATGGCCCCAGGCAGGCTGCGGATCGTCACCGGCGTTGTTGCCACCAGGTCGCCGTCTGCCTCCACGGCCAGCCCCGGCGTCACAATATCCAGTTGGGTGCGCTTTTCCCGGTGCACCCAGGGTAAGCGCTGATGACATCCCACCAGCATCGCCGCAAACACAATCAGCCGCTGCCACCAGGTTTTGGCAGAAAACCACACACACTCCAACTGACCATCCTGCAACTGTGCTAAAGGTGCAGGTTGCAGCCCGGCAGCAAAAAAACGGCCATTGGCCAAAAGTAACATCATGCCCTGTGTTAAGCCCCTGCCCTGAGCCGTTTTGAGCTCAATGGTTGGCGCACAAAACAACTGTTTAAGGCCGCCCCAGACATAGCTCAGTGCCCCGCCATGCTTTTGTCCTCGCAGGCTTTGCACAACGTCGGCATTAAATCCCACTCCGGCAATATTTACAAAACAGCGCTCGCCTATTGCGCCCAGGTCTAATGCGATACTGTGCGATGAAAAGACCGTCTCACGCCATTGCTTTTCTGTGTAACCAAACTGACGGCAAAAATCATTGCCCGTGCCTGCTGGCAGACATGCCAGCTGAGCCGACTTTCCACACATCGCATTGACAACCAGGTTGATGGTCCCATCGCCCCCGACCACCACCACCGATGACTCAGTCTGGAGCAGCAAACGGATCGCCTCATTGTCCCGGCCATAAAATCCGGTTGTCTCATACCAGCTGAGGGTGATCTGGCGTTGCTCAGCCTGCGCGCGTAACCAACGTACATGGCGTTGCAATTTCCGCCCACTTCCCGGTTTATATACAACTAACAAACAACCCCCAAAATAACAAAATCAACTTATCTGAATAATTACCCACAACAACATCAACAAAAACAGAAATAAAACAACAAGACACTGTTTTAATGATAAAAAATACAAAACCAGCTATTCGAGCAAGTGAATAAAAAACCAATTTAAAGATTATCAAATGAATAGAAAACACATTTTACATTAGTTTTTCTAATCTCTCACCAGCAATTTTTATCGTTTTATTTTTAGCCACAATGCACGCAAAATAACCATGTCGATACAGACAAACATTACATTAAAATTTTGAGGAGTCAGACATGCTTAATTCAGCTGCAGCGTGCAGCAACACGCAAACCACCCTAAACACAGTCGAAGCGCCAGTTATCAAGCGTCGCTTTAAACTAACGGCTTGGTTAAATAACATGGGTAAACAACTGATGTTAAGTCAGGTGGTTATGTATAAGTAAGTCTGTCTCGAGCATGATCTCCCCAACCGATCATGCTCACTTCCCATCTCTGTACACCTATTTCAATATCATAAAACACACCGAATCGGCCACAAATCGGCCAAAGTCGTAAAAAACTGCACATATCCGCACAAAATTTAAGCAAACAATTCAAAAACTATTTACAGCGCTAAATTCGCTAAGTATTATCTTTGCCCATGGAGAGATGGCTGAGTGGTTGAAAGCACCGGTCTTGAAAACCGGCATACGTTAATAGCGTATCTAGGGTTCAAATCCCTATCTCTCCGCCATTTTTAAGTTTTTGCGCCGGAGAGGTGGCCGAGTGGCTGAAGGCGCTCCCCTGCTAAGGGAGTATAGGGTTTGTAGCCCTATCGAGGGTTCGAATCCCTCCTTCTCCGCCATTGCTTTTAAGAGAACCGTCCCATTGTGGACGGTTTTTTTATGCCCGAAAACGAATCCCTCACTCTTGTGCACACGCCATTAATAATGAAAAAACGCCTTTATTGGCGGTTTTTTTATGCCTGAAATAAAACGCTTCACGAATGAGAAGGTGGGTGAGAACCCTCGACCAGGGTTCGACAATTTTGTCTGGAACAAAATTGTCAGACTTATATTTAAACACCAAGTCAAAACAACGCGCCATTTTTCAGTGCTTGTCGCTTGTTTTTTGAAGTCTCAACCTGCTGAGCGCACTGTGTTTTTAATAAGAACTGTAATAACCACCTGCCGCATACTAACCCGTCTGCTTCAGCATGCATGCCTGACTCCACACTCGTTGCACATTTCAATGATGGAATGTCTGCATTCACAACATGCTTGTTTCACTGGCCAAAGCCTGGCCACTCAAGCGGCAATCACACAGCACTGAGGAAACATATGACTATCCCCTCACCAGAGTCACAGTCGGTTTACCCTTTGGGTCAGCACATTATTGTCGACCTGTTTGATGCTTCTAACCTGATAGGTGAAGCGCACATAGAAAAGATGATGATTGAGTGTGCGAACGCTGCAAACGCCACCATTTTGAAAACCCATTTACACCCATTTGAAACCAACGGCGGTGTGTCGGGCATGATCATTCTGGCCGAAAGCCATATTTCTATTCACACCTGGCCGGAGTACAACTTTGCTGCCATGGACATTTTTATGTGTGGTGAAGCGCAGCCTGAACTGTGTCTGCCAGTGATAGAGGCGTGTTTTCAGCCGGGCCGAATGGTCATTAATACCCTCACCCGGGGTGGCTCTGTGAGTCGCACCGGAGCATTTCAGCCCCTGTTAGATAACCAGTTACACGCAACCCTTAAAACCGCATAACAACGGAGTATTCACGCACATGACTAAGATTAATTGGCATTACGAGCAAATGACAAGTGGTGTTCACATTGCACTTCGTTCAGAGAAAGATTTGGTCGACGTAGAAACCGAGTTCCAGGATGTCAGCATCTTCGAAACCCGTCACCTGGGTAAAGTAATGCGCATAGACGACGGTATTCAGGTCACCACCAAGGGTGAGCACATTTATCATGAAATGATGGCGCATGTCCCAATCCTGTTTCACGGCAACATTAAAAACGTGCTAATTGTGGGTGGCGGAGACGGCGGCAGTGCTCGTGAAGTCTTAAAGCATAAGAGCGTCGAAAACGTTGTGATGGTAGACATTGATGAACAAATCATTCAGTTAAGCCGCGAGTTTTTACCCGAGATCAACAACGGCGCATTTGATGACCCCAGATTTGTATTGCGCATTGGGGATGGTGCAGAGATCATCTCTCAGTACAGTGATTGCTTTGATCTCATCATCCTGGATGCAGCAGATCCGGATGGCGGCGCATCAGAAACTCTGTTCACCCAATCTTTCTTTGGCAATTGCCTAACCGCACTTAAGGCGGACGGGATTTTGGTCGCACAAGGTGGCACACCGTACTTTGAACCCTACATGATGCAGTCTATGGTGTCGCGTTTGACCCAGGCGTTTAACAACCCTGCGGGCATTTATATGGGTGGCTGCTACGACTATTTTGGCGGCTCTCATGCATTTATCTGGGCAACACGCAATGGCACCATAGACACGCTATCACTTGAAGAGCTGGAATCACGCTTTACCCAGGCCGACATTCACACTAAATACTATTCACCTGAGGCCCACTTTGGTGCTTTCTTCCTGTCAAAAGACATGCGAAATTACGTTAATCAGGCTGTGAAATGTGAAAATGTAGATGAGCTGTCGATGCCAGAAGCCGGTGACTGGGATGACTACACCCCGGCAACGTCGAATCAGAGTGACGATGACGAGTAAGCCTTTCTCCTGCATGACATAAAGGTAAATTACCATCACACTCAGAGCCACTGTCACGACACCCTGTCATCGTGCCAGTGGCTTATTTGTGCCAGGTTCCGGCAACACAGCCAGAGCAAAACCCGATCCGCCCAGGTGCCACACAACACAATGAAGTCATTATTTAAGCTATTTGAAAAATTAGGTCACAAAGACACCTTTGACAGCCAGTTAACACCAGCAAAGCACAACCTGCCGTTTATTCGCCAGTGCGCCAAAGAGTTCTCTGGCTGGATAGCCATCGCCTTTGTTATTTCTTTGTTTGGCGGCCTGTTACAGATTGTGACGTTCGACTTTTTAGGCGACTTAGTCGACTGGCTGGATAGCGCAAGCGGCAGCGTACAGCTCAATGACAAAGGGCACACGCTGGCCCTCGTCGCGGTAGCCATCGCCGTGGTGATCCCCACCATCACCCTGATTAAAAACCTGGTGTTTCATCAGTTACTCGGACCAAACCTGCAAAAAAATACCATCATAAAACTGTATCGCACTCTGATTGCCTCACCCGCCAGTTACCACGAAGAAGATGACCCTGGCTCAACCGCCATTGTCATCGTGGATACCTCCGAGGCGATCATCGATGTGGTATTGCAGTTTTGTGGTTTTGCCGGGTTTTTACTGGCGTTTCTGGGGGCGCTGCTGTTTTACGTGGGCAACATTGACGGCTGGCTGGTACTGCCTTTCCTTGTCTGGACCGGTCTGTTTTTGGCGATGTTGCTGGGGCAATGGATCCCCAAAGCCAAAACCACCAACCGGCTCGAAGCAGAAAGTTGCGCGCAGATCACCGGAAAGTTCACCGAGCGTTTTGCACGTATCCGCACTGTAAAAATGCTCTCGAACGCCGACTATGAACAACAGTTTGCCGAGAAATGGGCCACTCGACACCGCAGAGTGGTGGCGAAGGAATTCCGTGTGTTCTCTAACTTTGCCTCTGTGGTTGGGCTCCTAAATGGCCTGTTAGTGGTCGGTACGGGTGCATTATGTTTGCAACTGTGGATGCAAGGCAGTATCTCAATTGGTGAGTTTTCCATGGTGCTTGCCCTGGTTTACCGGGTGATATCGCTGTCGGAATGGTGCCAGGACGAGTTTGATGCCTTCTTTGTCTCCTGGGGTCAGGTTACGGTGGGCAGAGAGGTCGTCAACGAATTTCTGGAAGATGTAGAACCCATAGAAGACGAAGGCAATTTTAATGTCCCGAACGGCAAAATCACCTTTAAACAGGTTGAGTTTGGCTATGAAAACAAAGCGCCGTTGTTCACCGATCTGTCTTTAAAAATCAAAGCCGGTGAAAAAGTCGGGATCATCGGCCCTTCCGGTGCGGGTAAATCGTCGCTCCTTAATATGCTTGCCGGCATTGACGAAATTGAAGAAGGCGCGATTTATATTGATGGTAAAAACATCGAAGACTACTCAACAGACAAAGTATGTAGTGAGATTAGCTTTTTGAACCAGGATATTGGCCTGTTTAATCAGAGCATTTATGAGAATGTGGCGTTTGGTTTGAATAACGTCAGCCGGGAAGCTGTAAAACAGGCACTGGCACAGGCCAATGCCCTGACATTTGTAGAAAACTACACTGACGCCCGGGGTCGCACAGGCTTATCGGCCTTTATTGGTGAAAATGGCGGGCAACTGTCTGGTGGCCAGCGACAGCGTCTGGCACTGGCCAGAGCAATACTCAGAAATAAAAAGATCCTCTTACTGGACGAAGCAACCAGCGCCCTGGACCCGGTGCTTAAAGCTGAGTTTATCACGTCTCTTAAAACACTAATGAAGGGTAAAACCGTGATTTCGGTTGCGCACTCTTATGACGTGCTCGCTATGATGGATCGCATTATTGAAATTAAAGACGGTAAAGTCACACAAGATGGCAGGCCAGAAGAAGTACTAGAGCCTGTGGTCTGATAAAGCTGTAACACCTATTCTACCTGCCTGGCGCCCTGATGCAATGCACAGGGCGTTAGCACAGACCGCTCCAGTCTCTCCCCATCCTTGCGCTATCAGCCCACCTTTTAGTTAAAAACTTGTAAACTTTATGTTTATATTGATATAGTGATATTGCGGCTGACGCGTTAAATAAACCCAGTCCGCTGCACATGGTCAGGTGAGTGCCGCTAATGCAGGACTTGCCTGATTTCAGACAGTTAATGGTACGGAACATATCCAATACACATATTTACCAAGCGCTGAGGCTCTGTGTCAGGAGTAAACACATGTAAGCAGCTGTCACTATACCAGGGTAGCAACCACTGAATGCGGGCCAGCATTAAGCGCGAGTTTCTCACTGCCAAATCGGATTTTAAGCATACCGTTTTGCGTCAGTAATATAAGGAGGATGTATGATTAAAGAGTCATCTCGCAGAGACTTTATTAAGAAAATAGGGGTAGGTAGCCTGGTTGTTGGGTTTAACTTGCAAAGTCAAAGCTGGGCAAATGAAACTGATTTACTCACCTTACCACCCGAGGTGTTTGCCAGTAACTTTCCGGTGTTCGAAGGGGAACTGATCACAGATGAAACCAGCCTCAGCGAAGCCGCCGACGATTTTGGCCACATTCATCACTATGTGTCTCGGGCGATTTTAAAACCAGCCAGCTATCAGGACATCATTGAGATGGTCCAATTTGCCAACCAGCATGATTTAACAGTAGCGGTAAAAGGGCAAGGCTATTCTACCAATGGAGAAACGCAAACCCAGGGCGGTGTTGTCATTGACATGGTGACATTATCGGATGTCTACGACGTTAATAATCAACAAATTACTGCCCAGGCTGGCGCTCGCTGGATTGATTTACTCAGCAAAACCGTACCGCTCAATTTGGGGTTACCGATAGTCACGGACTTTGTTGATTTGAGTGTTGGCGGAACCTTGGCCGTGGGCGGCCTGGGTGCGCAGTCTTTCAAACATGGCTGTATGGCCGATAATATCTGCCACCTCAAAGTCATTACCGGTGACGGGCGCTTACTCACCTGTTCGCCATACCAAAACAGCATGCTATTCCATTCAATGAAAGGTGGGCTGGGTCAGCTCGGTATCATTGTAGAGGCTGGCTTTGAGCTGGAGCCAGCCCCCAGCCAGGTCAGAGCCTACCAACTGGTTTATGATGATTTAGCGCATTACTTAAATGACAATCAACGCTTGCTGGACGAAGGGATTTTTGATGGTGTTCAGGGTGGCGCAGAGCCCGATCCAGCCGGTGGCTGGCGCTATGTCATGCAACTCGCTAAGTACTTTGAGCCGGATACCCCTCCCGTGGATGCCGAGCTACTCGATGGCTTAAACTTTGTGTATGGAGAAGAGGTGATCCAGGACCTCCCTTACTTTACGTTCCTGAACCGTTTGGCACCTGTGGTTGAACAGCTAAAAGCGGCCGGACTTTGGACATTGCCCCACCCCTGGTGCCCACTGCTGATCCCCGCATCAAAAGCCCAGGCATTTATCGAAGATACCCTGGCCAATACACCGCCTAATGACGTCGCAGGCCCGGTATTGATGTCGATGCAGCAAAGAGATGCGTTTGGCAGCTTGTTTTTCAGCGTCCCCGAAGAAGACAAGTTTGTTTACTTCTCCTTGATGCGCACCGCCATTCCACCCACACCCGAGCGGGTTGAACAACTCACCCAGGCCAACAGAAGCATTTATGAAGGCGCACGGGCGCTAGGCGGCTTCCAGTATCCGGTGGGTGCTATCCCCATGAGCTCAAAAGACTGGAAAAAGCATTACCACAGAAAGTGGTTTTTACTGAAAATACTGAAAAACTGGTTCGACCCGAATAACCTGTTAGGCCCGATGAGAGGGATTTTTAAGCGGTAGGTTAAGTTAGAACTAGCTGGGCGTTGTCTGACGCCCGGTTGTTTTTCCTGATGCTCATCTTTAAGGTTGTTGCAGCTGCCTTAGAGGTGGATGTTTGATACAAACTACTATTTAAACACAAGGGCTGCTATGCCTTGAACCTAATAGAATTAGGCTCAGTGCGCTTCAATTCAAAGTATTCCGAGTTACTAGTTATAACAATGAATATGAAAAATGCAGCGAAGAGTGAAACAATACCTTTTAACAGGAAGCCTCCTGTTAGCTCTTTCTTCCCCCAAAACCCGGTGAAAAAAAGCAACATACATTTTGCACCATACAAAAAAAATCCAACTGCAACAATTAAGAGAACAACTCCCAGAGGGTTCCCCATATTACCTCCTAGTAAACCGTTTATTTTCACAAACGCCCGTAAATTCACAGGCCAAATTGTGGGCAGTTTTAAGATCCATTTGGGCCGGGTGCTCCCAAAACTAACCTAAGTTACCTTAGATGCTCAATAAACTCTACGCCCTTTTCTTCCAAGCCTAATTTTACCTCTCCAGTTTTTGTATTTATGAAGAAATAACCCAATTCATCTTCATTTCTATCATTATGATCTGGATAGTCAGAAAAAATCCTTTTTCCAATAATAAAGTCACCCTTTATTTCTGTATAAACGACATCAGACCTTATCACTATGCTAGCCCCTTTTGTAATATAAGTATTACTCGAGTTAGTAGATGATAGATAATAATCATTCAGTAATTCTTGGGGAGCAGGATCTCCACACCCCAATAAGGTAAAAAAGACAAGTGAGCAAAGCGTTTTCTTCATTTATTTTTAACCTCTCGACTAAGGCAATGCCGTATTTTATGCCACACTCCAGCCGGACCAACAAGTCGATAGAGTTTTCAGGGACACCTACCCCTATTTTCTAGATTGAAGTACACCACTTTAGGGTAGATGGTCATGTAACTTTAATTTCTTATCTTTGTAACTCTTTTACTGCCAGTCAAAAAGTCTATTTTTTACAGCGACCTCTAAGGTTTTTTTCTTATATATCTCAATGAGCTCATCGGCCTTAGGCCAGTTCTCATTGGTCAATGCATTATAAAATTCACATATTTTTTCATGTGCAACATGCCTCTCATTTGAACTGCTGTATGCTGCTGAGATATATTTTTTAGCATTTTCTCTTTCGCCAATTGCATAACATAGAGTGGAAAAATTCGCTGCGTTAATTGGACTAGATAAATTTGACTCAAACTTATTCTCTAGCAAAAAGGCAAGCTCTCTTAAAGTAGATGTTTTATCCACGACTTCTCTATTTAAAAAAATAGTTTCCACAATTACATCTCTAATTTCTTCTTCGCTATATTTATCTTTGCTAATCAGAGATAGATCCCCTCTTTCAGGTCGTCCAGAATAAGGAATAAAGCCAAAGAACCCCATCAATTTATCACTATGCAACTGTATCATAGGGAAAAACCAGTACAATACGCTTACGCCTCGTGGGCTTTTATAAAGTTGAAACCCTTTCAACAAGTCCTCATTGGATTTTTCAAAGCCTAGAATAGGGCCTTTTTTTTCGTTCGCTATATATGCAACACCATTAACGCTTTTCTTTATGTAATTTAAAAAAGATTTCTTCACGTTTACTCCTCAGAGAGAGCTTTCAGGGACACCCAACCAGAAATCCGCACTGAATGTCAACGATATTGGGTGGATGTCCATTAAACCTACGGTGCGATATTGAGCACATTTCACTCCGTGTGTCACTAGAAACGGTCTAAGCTATCACAAAACCCACCGTAAAGTGACCTAGCTGAGTTAAACCGGCAGGGTCACTTTTGACTTTAATCTCTGTTGCTAACTTAGCTATTAATTATGTCGTGAAGGTTGTTTAACTTGGTCTGTAGTTCGATTTCTGCTTTACTTTTAGCGTCTTTTCTCTTGGCGACCTTTTCTTCTGCGTCTTTCACTGCCTTTACTAATGATGCCGATGGGATGTCTTCGCCAGACTCTAAATTATATTTGGCTAGCGACAACTCCAACTCTGCCAGTTTAAGATCTGAATTTGCACTTTCTAGTGCATTTCGGGCTTTGACAATAGCATCGGTTGCCTTTTGAACATCACTGTGTTTAGACACATCAGGGTTGCCCCTTTTCTGTGTAATCGGTGCAACTGATTCCTGAATAATGTCTAGTACTCGCGACAGGTCCTCTGGTGTGCCTGCCTGAGAGGCGTTTTCCTGGACATGAGGTTTTACTGTGTTATCGAATGAACGGAGGTTTCCCTTTTGGGAAGTCATACTAAATTCCTCTTGGTATTGCTGTTTGGTAATGGTGATTTTTGGCAATATACGGTGGTTTTCAGGAGACACCCACCCGTAAATTCACAAGGCGACTGTGTAGTGGTTGTAGTGGTGAGCTAACGCCGATTTAGGCGCGTCCACCTCACCCCCCATCCCAAAGCCCAGACTGAATGTCTAAGGTTTTGGGTGGGTGTCCATTCAATCCATTACTGTACCTCTAACCTTAATATCACTTGCCAAATATCGTATCTTTAACTTTTCTCGTTTTAACATCTACGATAAATTGAGCCCCCCCGCCACGTATGCCTTTTGCTCCGGGAGAAAGGTAGATAGAGTACGCATTTCTCACTTCCTTGCATTCCACATCTTTATATAATTTTGACGTTGGTACTGGAAGCCTCTCTAGGTTAATTTTTTCCAGCTCGTTTAAAGCGACCTGTACCGCAATCGCGCAATTAAGTGAAAGTTTATGAGCAACTCCCCCATCCTCTTCAGATTTTGAAGAAGCAGAAAACCCAACAAAAAGCCACAAAGACAATAACAAAACTTTCATTTTACTTCCTCCTAATCCCCCCGATATAATTTAGGGTTTTAGAATATTTACTTTACTATATTCGACATACTTGTAGCCCTATAAAAATACGCCTTACACGAAGGGGTCATCAAAGAATTGGGGCGCACTTGCACTCATCGAAAGTTAATTTTTAATGGGTATCGCTTTAATAGCCCTGGCTAAGAAACTGAACTTACAATAATTACTTTGCTCCATGACCTTTCCGGATGCCATAACTTTACTCAATGGTATCCAGCCTTTATTTTCAATAACTTGCTCTTTAGAATAAGGACCTGAAGTTTGATGTGTATCTGTATCGATTGCGTAATATTGACAATGATCTTTACCAGTCACTGTCCTTACACCATTAGAATAATCATAGATTAACGCTCTTCTTGATAAATACAAGACTTCTTCAACCATAAAAAACTGAGTGACCATAGAGTCAATAATTACACCTTCTTTTCTTTCATTTCCTTCATAATAAATAATATTCTGATCTGCTCCCATGAAAGCGAAGTAGTATCCATTTTTAATGTGAGTCATTCCGTCTTTCAAACCTGGACCACAACCAGATAGTATTAAAACAAAAATTAAAATTAATAGTTTCAAGCACCCTTCCCTAATCACTTTCAAAAACATCTACCTGTAAATTTACATATCAATGGTCGGCAGGTCCAAACCTGAGTTGCAGGTGTTGGTTATCAGCGTGGCCCACTAACGCCGATTTAAAAACTCCCATTAAACTTTCAGGAGACACCCACCCGTAAATTCACAAGGCGACTATGTAGTGGTCAACTAACGCCGACTTAGGCGCGTCCATCTCATTCCCCATCCAAAAGCCCAGACTGAATGTCTAAGATTTTGGGTAGTTTTTCAAGAGACACCCACCCGTAAATTCACAGACCAATTGTGGGCAGTTTCAAAGTCGAAATGCAAGACTATCAAATTCAGCGCTTCCTATAAGCTCTGAGCAGTGAAAGTCATATGTTTAAACACGAAATCTTGAAGAGTAATCAGATTCGGACAATACGAATGCGCATCCAGGCCTGAACTTAGATAAGTTGAAATGGTGAAAAAGAAAAAGTGTTAACCCAGTAATCGCTCGCACTGAGCCAGGTTAGTGCGTCGCCTTTTGTGAAGGTGTTCACAGTAATCTGTCATCGCTTGCTTTCGCCCTACCGCGCCATGAAACACCTTTGTGAACTGCGTAGTTAGTTTGAGCCAGCTATCCGGCTCTATTTGCAATCGTGTCAGCAGTGGCTGACTATCACAGATGTAACCCCGCTTATCTGCACGCATGCATCGGCCTGTTAGCTCAACCAGCTGTATGTAATAAGTCAGCTCAAAGGGCAATCCTTTGGGCATGTGTTTTCTTGGGTTACCAGCAAAGCGTAGTAAGCTCTTAGGCTGCTTTCCTTGTCGTGCATACTCAATACGCTTTTTAATGCTGGTGTAGTCTGACGTTTCCGGTGTCTCTGCCATTTTGGCTCTGACTGGGTTCAGGTCAACATACGCCAGGCACGCTGCCAGTGCCGCTTCATCCAGTAAGGCCTGTGACTTAAATCGCCCTTCCCAAAACCGGCCTGTACAACCATCTTCTTTATTGGCCTTGCGGGCAATGTCTTCATTCAACACCCGCATGAACCAGCTGATGCTCGCAAGGCGTATTCTGAACTCTCTGATGTCTCCATCAAGCATATTGCGCTCTGACTCGCTCAGCGCATCACCATTGATGAATTTGTGCGTCAACCAGTTGCCCTTAAACAACTTATGCCAGCGAAGAACGATTGCTTTATCTGTTAACCTCTGCGCTTTCTTATCATCTACATACAGCACGATATGCGTGTGATTGCTCATCACCGCGTAGCCACACACATCAATGCAAAACACCTTCGTAAGGGTCAGCAATTTTTCCTCAACCCAATCTCTACGATGTTCAAAAGACTTGCCCGTTACGCGGTCTACGCCGCACAGAAATGCCCGGCGAACACACCGGGATATACAGTGGTAATATTTTGTATCTGATAAGCTGACCTGTCTCTTCCTTGCCATTGGCATAATCCAGCATCCTCAATCCATTGAGCATTACCTAAAGGTAGACGGCGTACCTTACATACGCCACTTTAGGGTGGGTGTCTTTATAACTAGGTGCTGCACACCGCGCTGGCGTGGTTGCACAGAAAAAAGGCGCTCACTGAGCGCCGATTTTGAATGGGTGTCACCCTAAATTATTATTAATCAGGGGGGCGCATTAACGCCGATTTAGAAGCGTCCACCACATAACCCACCCAAAAATCCAGACTGAAATGCCTACCATTTTGGGTGGGTGTCCATGTAACTTTTAACCCTTAAATAACTTATGCCAGCGAATCACTATCGCTTTATCTGATAACCTTTCCGCTTTCTTATCATCCACATAAAGCACAATATGTGTGTGATTGCTCATAACAGCGTAGCCGCACACCTCAATGCAGAACACCTTGGCCAGAGCCAACAGTTTTTCCTCTACCCAGTCTCGACGATGCTCATATGACTGACCCGTTAAGCGATCTCGGCCGCACAAAAATGCCCGGCGGACACATCGGGATATGCAGTGATAGTATTTGGTATCCGATAGGCTAACCTGGCGCTTCCTTGCTGTTGGCATAGTCCATTATCCTCATCCATTGAGTATTATCTAAAGGTAGACGCGCACATTCTGTACGCCAGTTTTGGGGTGGGTGTCTTCCTTAAATTTTCATATATGTCCATGTAACTTTCCTACATATATGTCCATTCAACCTATCCATTTGTAACTCCCTTTACTTCCATTGAGTAAGAACAGCGTTGAGCTCTAGGAAGTTCATTTCCTTTGAAACCGATTTTTCTACATCCTTAATGGTAAACACTCCATCAGAGAATTCACAGTAATCATCCAGTAGTTCTGCGTAATTCTGCCAACTCCGTGGGTCATCAAAGAAACGCATTAAAGTACCATTACAATTACCAACAAACTCTGCTGACCTGCTAATTAATTCAATATCAATGCCATGCAGCTCAATAATCTCATTTGAAACAAAGGTCAACCAATAGAAACCGGGTAAGTATTTACAAAGATCGCGACCAACCCAAGTTTCAATATTGTTATCTCCCTGAGTAATAAAATGACGATTTCTATGAGCATATTCTCCACAATCAGCGGCAAAGCCAAAGTCAATACCTAGCTGAGCAAAACCTTCCAAATAGTCAGTAAGAAAAATAAAAAGGGAGTCATCCGCTAACTCAATAAATACTGATGCTTTACCTAACTGAGGAAAAGAAAGGTCAAATAGCGCTTTTTCTGAATGCAGAAAAAAGCCAACCGTATTCTCTCTCCTAAATAAATCAAATTTTTTTTCATTAGAAACTAAGTTCCCTTTAGGTCTCTTTTCTTCATCTGCACTGTATATAACAGGCTTAAGTGGCTCTGGAAGATTCTGTAGTGCAGCTACTACAACATCTTTTATTGAGCTATCAAAAAATATTCCTGCGATAATCATTTTGGCCCTAAGTCACTCCTACGAATAATTTGATCAAAAGCCCTCTGGCAAGTACCGCTAACACAGGTGTTTTTCCCCGTAACTAGAATAGATTGCCGACCTGATGCCCTAGCTGCCTCGGTCTGAATACGCAACTGTCGCGTCAAGCTCACGCTCTGTGCATCCTTTACTTCTACTGACAGCGTATCTGTCAAAGCATCTGGAATAGAGTTGCCTTCCGCAGTTGAAACCTTTTTGGTGTTTTTAGTTAGCCCTAGATCATTCAGAACCCGAGCTTCTGATGCCCTACCTCTAGCGCTGTTTTCAACTATTTTATAAGCTTTCCTTGCCTTCGCAATGCCGGCTAATGGCGTGAAGTCAGCCATAGCCATAGCCCATTCAGCCGCACTACAACTCGCCGAAGCTCCCATACACATTGCCAGGTCATAACCCGGTGCAAACTCTAAAGCTAGCTGCCCATATTCCTGCGCTTTATCCCAGAACGAATTTCCGTTAAACGCCTGAGCAAAAGCAGCTGTGGCAGCTCCATTGGCAAATTTTCCACCAACCAGCTTCGAAATTGTACCACCAATTATACCTGCAACTATAGTACGGGCCACATTCATAGTTGTGCCAACACCAAGGTTTTTTTCAGAAGACACCCACCCGTAAATTCACAGACCAATTGTGGGCAGTTTCAAAGTCGAAATGCAAGACTATCAAATTCAGCGCTTCCTATAAGCTCTGAGCAGTGAAAGTCATATGTTTAAGCACGAAATCTTGAAGAATAATCAGATTCGGACAATGCGAATGCGCATCCAGGCCTGAACTTAGATAAGTTGAAATGGTGAAAAAGAAAAAGTGTTAACCCAGTAATCGCTCGCACTGAGTCAGGTTAGTGCGTCGCCTTTTGTGAAGGTGCTCACAATAATCTGTCATCGCTTGTTTTCGCCCTACCGCGCCATGAAACACCTTTGTGAACTGCGTAGTTAGTTTGAGCCAGCTACCCGGCTCTATTTGCAATCGTGTCAGCAGTGGCTGACTATCACAGATGTAACCTCGCTTGTCTGCACGCATGCATCGGCCTGTTAGCTCAACCAGCTGTATGTAATAAGTCAGCTCAAAGGGCAATCCTTTGGACATGTGTTTTCTTGGGTTACCAGCAAAGCGCAGTAAGCTCTTAGGTTGCTTTCCTTGTCGTGCATACTCAATACGCTTTTTAATGCTGGTATAATCAGACGTTTCCGGTGTCGCTGCCATTTTGGCTCTGACTGGGTTCAGGTCAACATAAGCCAGACACGCTGCCAGTGCTGCTTCATCCAGTAATGCCTGTGACTTAAATCGCCCTTCCCAAAACCGGCCTGTACAACCATCTTCTTTATTGGCCTTGCGGGCAATGTCTTCATTCAACACCCGCATGAACCAGCTGATGCTCGCAAGGCGTATTCTGAACTCTCTGATGTCTCCATCAAGCATATTGCGCTCTGACTCGCTCAGCGCATCACCATTGATGAATTTGTGCGTCAACCAGTTGCCCTTAAACAACTTATGCCAGCGAAGAACGATTGCTTTATCTGTTAACCTCTGCGCTTTCTTATCATCTACATACAGCACGATATGCGTGTGATTGCTCATCACCGCGTAGCCACACACATCAATGCAAAACACCTTCGCAAGGGTCAGCAATTTTTCCTCAACCCAATCTCTACGATGTTCAAAAGACTTGCCCGTTACGCGGTCTATGCCGCACAGAAATGCCCGGCGAACACACCGGGATATGCAGTGGTAGTATTTAGTGTCTGATAGGCTGACCTGCCTCTTCCTTGCCATTGGCATAATCTAGCATCCTCAATCCATTGAGCATTACCTAAAGGTAGACGGCGTACCTTACATACGCCACTTTAGGGTGGGTGTCCATGTATCTTGTACTACTCACCCCAAAAATCCAGACTGGATGCCTACGATTTTGGGTGGGTGTCCATGTAACTTTCTTGCACCTGGTGCCAGCACAACACGTCACCCCTTTTGTCAGAGGGAATAAAAATGATAAGAATGATTGTCTTGCCATTTATGAAGCCAGTCAGCGGCCTTACATTCGCTTTGTGCCTGTGAAATCAGAATCACAGCAAGCCGTCTTATTACTGCACCGGATGAGGGAAAGGTTAATGAAGGCGCGTACCGCATGCCTGAATCAGACCCGCAGTTTTCTGCTTGAATTTGGCATTGAAACACCTAAAAGTTATCGCGCTTTTTACAATCACATTCAGACCTTACTCGACCAACAACTGCAACCGGTCATTTTGTTGCTGATACACGAAACTTGCGCCGAGTTGAGAGCCTTTGAACGCCAGTTAAGGCAGCTCGATTCTTTGTTTAGAGGTGCAAACCAACGCAGTCCGGCTGCTGAAATCATGCAATCCCTGCCAGGTGTAGGCCCAATCATCGCGTCTGCTTTTAGTGCCAGCATAGATAAAGGCCAGGCATTTAATAGTGCCAAAGAGTTCGGTGTCTGGTTAGGGCTCACGCCCAGACAATATGCTTCCGCCGATAAAAGCGTTCTGAGCCATATCACCAAGCGAGGGGACAGGTATCTGCGCAAGCAATTAATCCACGGTGCTCGTACTGTGGTCACACATGCACATAAAAAAGACGATGATTTAAATCGCTGGGTTACCGCTTTGCGAGAGCGTGTTGGTGTCAATAAAACCATTGTGGCAACTGCCCACCGGCTGGCCAGGTTGATGTGGATATTACTACAGAAGAATGAACCTTATCAGCCGCAATATACACAATCGGGGGCGACACAATACATCTAGGGTTAGGTTGTCAGTTAAGCTCAAGGAAGACAAGGGTCACTGAACCCGTGTGGGTGTAGTGAGCCACTGACAACCGCTTATCTGTTTGCCAAAGTACGATGAAAAAAGGTCCAACCCTGCCTGCGCAAAACCCGACAAAGGCACGGTCGTTACAGACCGAGTGGGTGTATTAATTTTAGGGTGTGCAGGCTCGGAACTCATTAGGGGCGCTGGATAACCAGTTAAGCCCGGATATATGTCAGAGCAACACATTTATAGCGGACTGGACCAAGCATCAGGCATGGCAACACAGGTAACATAACGAACGGGATAACGAAAACTCGCTACCCCGCAGGCCTACTCGGCTTGACATCGCTGGAGCGTCCATATATGTCTTTATAACTTTTATTAGGGTGGGTGTCCTTATAACTTTACATCGCTGGAGCGTCCATATATGTCCTTGTAACTTGCCCTTGTAACTCAAATCCTTATCCAATAACTCCACTTTCAACTAGATAAAATAACACGGCGGTACAAAATAAAAACATCAATAGTCGCTTATCTTTTCTCTTGTTTTTAATGCGATAGTCTTCTTTAGATATAAATATTAAAGGAGAAAACTTAACATCCATAAAAAAAGAAAAACAGCCTAAAAAAAGCACTCCCGAAACCATAAAAAAAGCGTCAACAATATAAATCACTAACAACAGTGGAGAGAATAGTAGCGAAAAAAAAGACACCCAACTTAAAGCTCTATACTTTCTGTAATAAATAAAACCACAATTCCTACACTTTAAGGGAAAGAATTCACATGCAAAAAAAGCATTAAACTTAAGTTTCGCATTACAATTCGTACAGTTATTCACCATATACTCCAATCCCATTTTGAATTAAATGCTCTACTGTCAAATTATTACCATATACTTGGGACGCCCTCAGCATCCCTCCAACCAAAGCCAAAGAGGCAACAGCTCCTCCTGCATGATATTTCACACCTATTGATGCTGAGATGCGTCCTGTTAAGTAAGCCTGTGATACATCACTCTGTGCGGTAACATCATATAAATCATATAACCCCTTATTGACCTCAGATTGAGTACTAGGGTCATGTAAATACTCATATATCGCACCGCCTATTCTAGCAGAGTCATTATATAGTATATCAAAATTTGCCGTACAGCTTTGTGCTCCTGTTGCCAATGAACATGCACCATAATAATAAAATTTACCTGCATGTTTTGTTACATGCCATGCATCTGATACAACTGATACAGCCCCATCAACCACTAACTCCGGTAGAGACTTTTCTTCATTAGTGGCTCGTTTAGTTATTTCTGTACGAAGCATTTCCCTACCCTCAGCATTCAACAAGTGCATCATAGCAGCTGTTCGTGCGCCATTTGAGAACTTACCACCGGTAATAGCACTCGCTGTACCACCAACAATAGCAGCCACAGCCGTTCTACCTGCAATTGCCGTCCATGCGCGGTTATTCATATTAAACCCGGCATTGCCCATGGCCATTTTAGTAAAGCCAGCCGCAATAAATCCATGTCCGAATTTGCCACCTGACAGGACACTAGTGACGCCACCCACAAGTGCATGACTTCCAGCCCATTGCAATTGTTGGCCAAGTTCCAAGTCTGCGAATGATAAGTTTGAACCTGGCTTGATACCGAACTTAGCTTTAAAGTGCTTACCTATCTGCTGAAAAGCATAAGCAGAGGCCGCCGATATGGCACCACTCTTTAAAGATGCACCAAAGTCCCCCGTCACAGCATAAGTTTGCGCCGCATTATAAGCCCCCAAACAAGCTGGGGCTCCGGGACCACAAACTATCCCAATCCCAATCTGAGCAGCCGCATTAAGGACCGGCACTTTAGAAATTGCACGTAGCGCATTTCCTATCGTCCCCTGCCAGTACTTTTTATACAAGCTGCCAAGCTTATTAAACAAATACCCACTAGGATCCGTATACGAAAGCGGATTATTCAGCACGTATGTATAGGCGTTATAATTCTGCAGATTACTCGGCGCCTGCACCACCGGATCCGCCTGCATAAACCGGCCGGTGTCTGCATCGTAGATCCGACCATTCATATGAATGATGCGGTTATCGCCGCCCAGCGTAATGGGCTCATGGCCCGTATAACTGCGGCTGTTCGCAGGCACCCGGGTAAAGATCCCCATTGTAGCTGCGGACCATTGAGTGTAGCTGGTATCACTGCTGGGCGGTCTGACTACCTCGCTTTGTTTACCAAATACGTCATAGCTAAAGCGTTTGAGGAACTTACCGGCATAATCGGTAATGGCCACCACTGAGCCCTGATGGTCCGTAAACAGCCATTGCAGGCTGGCCTGCCCATTCGGGTGATACGTCTGCACCGCATCGCCGTTAATGCTGCGACGCACATAATGCTGATTGGCAAATTCACCACTGGCGCCTTCATCCACAATCTCCAGCGCGCCAACATAGTAGATGGTTTTGCTGCCTTCTGTGCGCTTATAACGGCGGTTATTAGCGTCGTACTCAAAGTTTATCACCTCGCCATTTTGGCTGATTTGGGTGACCTTGTTACGGGCGCTGTAGGTCAGCGTACGTTCCTGCGACATCCCACTGAGCAAGACCGTTGCACCTGTCTGATTGCCATTGGCATCGTAACGGAAGGTTTCGGTCTGTGACCCTTTAACCCGCTCATAGATGGCATGTAAAGGTTCACCTGCCTTGCCATACTTTTGCGTCCAGCCATCTTTGCTGGTGAGGTCACCGTTTGCATCGTAGCCATAACGAACCTCACCGTTCACCGTCGTCACCCGATTCAGTGCATCGTAGCCAAAGGTGGTCGCTGTTTCTGCCGCAGTCAGGGCGCGACTGGTCAGATTCCCCAGCGCATCAAAGGTGTAACTGTGCTGCTGAATGTGACTGTAAGCACTGTGCTCATCTACGCCCAGCGTCTTCAGGTTGCCACGGCTGTCATAGCCCACCACCATGCTGAAGTGACCTTTTTTATAGCCAATCACACGTCCGGCACTGTCTTCAGATTCGGCAACATAGTAAAGTTGTCCGGCATCCCCCTCGCGCGCTTCCTGCTTCTGATACACCTGGCCTGCGCTGTAATACAAGCGCTGGCCCCGGGCCTCTACAAAGCGGCCGCGATCCCGGGTACGACGATAGTCATCAAACTGCTGGAACACCCGGCCATATTCATCAAAGGTGGTCAGCTGTACAACACATTTAGCATCATGCACTGAGGCCAGTGCGTCGGTTATCCGCACATCTTTGGTGGCAGGCTCATAGCTGACTTCATCTTTACAGCTCAGTGCGCTTTCCAGATCGGTGACCGATGCGACCTGACGCCCCAGCGGATCGTACAGGTATGACCGTGCCCAGCTGCCGCGTTGCTCGCTGTCCAGACGCCAGGGCTGGCTGGGGTGATAGTGCCACTGGCTATCAACCGCATCGTTAATGTTGAGCTGTGTTTTACGGCCAAGGTCGTCATACACAAAGCTCTGCTTATCGCCATTGGCATCAGTTTGTGTCAGCAGTTCGCCCAGTGCATTATAGGTGTACTGCCAGTTGCCCCGGTCAACATCTTCAGTGCCCTCTTTACGGCCTGTGATCAGATTGTAGGTGTTGGTGATAAGAGCAGTATTACCCTCGGCAGAGGACTTCACCGTTTCCAGCAAACCGAGCCGGTTGTAGCTGTAGGTCAGCACCTGACCGGTCTGATCCGTTACTGTGTGCTTCTCGCCATGCACATTGTGTGTGGTGATGGTCGTTTGGGCTCCTCCCGGAATATCACTGCCATTTGTGGCCGTCACTTGCGCGGTGAGTGTTCGATCTTCCACCCGCTGAGTAGTCGTTAAGTCCAGCTGATGGTCATCCACCTGGATCACGCGATCCAGCACATCATAATAGGTGTGCGTTGATGCATGGCCTGCCGGCGTGACAACCACAGCCCGACCAAACTTATCATAATGGGTGGTATCCTGGAGCCACTGCCCTTTAGGCGTCAGGCGCGCCTTAGCTAACACTCGGCCAAGGCGATCATAGTAAGTGCGTGCGACCAGTTCAGTATTCACATAAGTTGCACTGGCAAATGCACAGTAGGCTGGCGCACCAATCAGGCAGTCCGTCATCAGGGTGCGTTGCTGTGCCCCGCTGGGTGAATGGCTGCCAATCTCACCGCCAAACGCATCATAGTAAGTGTACTGCGACACCCCATCGGCATTGCGGGCCTCTGTCACCTGGCCATACTTATTCCGCGATATCACCTGCGCAGATGTGAATATTCCATTGTGCTGCGACACCACATAGCGCCCTTCACCGTCATAGGTCGTGGTGCTGGTTCGGTTGATAGAGTCTGAACAACCGTCTTTACTTTGCACCTGCTTGCTGATGAGGTTACCAAAGTCATCATAGCCATTCGTGGTTTTCAGGTAGGCATCGCAAGCTCCATTGGGCTCCACGATTTCGGTTTCCAGCAACCCTGCCAGCGCACCACTTTGTATGTAAGTGAAGTGACTGGTACGACTGATATAGCCCTGTCCTGCACGGGCATGTATCACAACCGCATCGCGCAAACGACCCAGCGCCTGCTCTTCTGGGGTGCCATAGTAATTGGATGTCGTCACACCAGATACCACAGTAACAGGCTCTTGCAGAACCAGATCTCCCAAAGTACTTTTATCATGCGGGTACTTAGCAACCACCATCTTGGTCACGTTGCCATAGTCATCCTGGATTGTGGTGGTCTGGCTGCAATCATACCCGTCTGCCCAATATTTGTCGGTATTTACTCGGGCACTACAAGTACGGCTTTTCTGATTGTAAACCTGATAAAAGGTCCCTGTTAAGCCGGGCTTAGCAACCTCAGCGTAGTCATCATAGGCATCACTCAGCACCTGTGCCCTGCCATCCACATACAATGTTTTAGTGGTACGCTTTGGCATACCCGTGAGCGGGAAGGCCTGTTCGTACTCTGTGCGAGTAGCAATGTGCAGACCGTCTTTGGTGGTGTTGGTGGTCAGCGCCGAAAAGCCCAGCCAGCCACGACCACCAAATTGCACCCGCGCGCCTTCATATTCATAGGTCACGCTCAGCGTTGTGTCGCCCGTTTGCGTATCCAGAGCACTGGTTTGCACCTCACGGACCAGACTGGCTCCGGCTGCCAAATCGGTGACTTTGAGGTCACTGTCGGCTTGCATTTGTGCGCTAACCGCTTCATCCCCTTTGCGATAAACAGCAGGGTCGGACATGTCACCATAGTAAATCCTGGTCTGATTGCCCATCCCCTGTGTGATGGTACTCAGGCGCCCGGCCCCAAATTGCTGATATGTACGGCCATACTGGGTGATCTGATGATGGTTTTGCGCCACCAGCTCAGGGGTGCCGTCACCGTCCATGTCTGCAAAAAACACCATCGCGCCAGACGTTGGTGTCTGGTCAAGCCGATAAGCCACCTCCGTTGGCGTGTTAAAGGTTCGGGTGCCCGGCTCAAACTCGTAACGATACAAGCCAAACTCTCGCGGGCCAGTGGTCGATTTACCCGTCACATAAAGCTCTGATTGACCGTCGCCATTGAGATCGGCCAGCAGGGGGGCCCAGATAGCGACTTCCCTTGTAATGTTGACATTATCAGGGGGCGTGAGGGTCGTGATCGCATCCCGGTCAAAGAACAACCCTTCTCCATGTGCCGGGCGACCCAGTACGACTTCCCAGTCGTCATCCTGATTCTGATACATCAGGTCCAGCGTCCCGTCACCGTTGATGTCCATCGGTGTCAGGCTGCTATGTACAACAGGCTGAGATGAGTAAGTGCCCACTTCGAACTTATGTTTAAGATTGGCTGGATCATAGCGATTATAAAAGACAAACACATAGTCATACTTGCCAGGTTCACGACATCCGTCCTTTGCGCAGGTAGATGTCACCAGATCAGCCTTGCCGTCAAAGTCCATATCCATAAAGTAAAAGGGAGCATCGTTCTCCAGGTTACGTTGGATATCCTGATGATAACCTAATGAAATATCGCCATTCAGCACCAGGCGCGGCTGCTGATAGGCTGTTGTGTCGGTATACATTAAGTCGTCAAAGCCATCACCATTGGCATCGCCAATGCGGAGCGCCTTCATACTGCCACTCCCCGTGATAGAGCTGCTCTGCCAGGGGGTTTTATCAAACACAAAATATGTCCACTGGATGCTCACGTCGGCGCCATGAAGCGGCTTTTTGGTCTGGATCAACAGCCCCTGAGTTCCATCTCCTTCACGATCAAAGGGCATCATGCTGACACTGTCTTCGCGGTTATACGTGTCTATCACCTGACACTGGGTGGTACCATCACGCTTTATCAGGCACAATTCATGCTGGTAGGTGTCCTGCAGCTGGATCAGCGCCGCCAGCTCCGGCTCGCCATTGCCATTGCTGTCCAGAATACTGGTCGCAACGATTTTCTCATGCATACCCACACCAAGCAGATCCTGGCTGGCTGACATCTCCGGATAGGTTTTGGTTTGCTCATAGTCAAATGTCACTGGCTGTTTGCACGTTGCATCACCGTCTGACACAGGTCGGTCGCAATGGCGTACCTGCTTGAGTTGACGCACCCCATTAGCCCCACGCTCCGTCTGTAACTCATAGTAATGCAGTGGCGTTTGACCTTTGCTGACCCGGATGTCCGTCAATTCTGCCTGTGCCTGCATGGGCTGCGATACCGCCTCCAGGCTGTAGGCCAGATTACGCACGGGACCCGCCTGATAGTTAAAGGTCACGGTATATCCGCTATAATTAATGCTCGATAACACGGTCTCCAGCTGCCCCAGCGCGGAGTCCGGACGACCAGCTAAGCCGCCATGACGATAACGATACTGGATGACGTTTGCGGCAGGCTCGGTTGCAGCGCCCGCGGCGGCAACACTGTCCATGCTCTGTCGTATCAACCAGCTGGACGGGTACTGCTCCCCCCCAGCCTGACTATTGTCTGTGCCGCCATAAATACGTTTGCTGCCATCTTTACCATACACAACAAACTGCACCTTGTAGCTTTCTTCTCCTGGCTCAATCTCAATGCGCTGCTGGGAATCTATTTCAGTGCGATACTCTGCACCCACCTTACCGTGTTCTGCGTTGTTGATCAGTATGAGCCGCTGACCATCCAGGCAATAGCGATCTTCATTATCCAGACCAATAGAAACCGGTTTAAATGCGCCGTCCTGCGCCAGCGTCTGACGACAGCGCGTAATGGCCGAGCCTGCCGACAGTTGCCACCCCTGAGCCACTGACGATGCCGGTTGCTGACTGTTGTAATTGAGGCTCACCTCAGGTGTTACCCCAGCTATTCCCTGTGGTAATGCAATGGGAATGCTATACGTTGCCGCCCCTTGCTCGTTGACCCGGAAGCTGCCCGCTGTGAAGCTATACTTATAGTGGGTGTCCAGTGCACTGCTACTCGCCGCTTCAAAACTGGCGGTTGCCAGCGGTGGAGAATGCGGGGTTATCTGACCCTGCGCTAAGCTATCCAGCACAGTGGTGGTTTGCTCTGCCGACGGCGTAGAGCAGAATTCAGTTGTATTGTTCGGGTTAGCTGCATTCACTGCCACATCAATACAAGCCTGGGCATAAAAGCGGTGGCTGCCGTTGGGATAGACCAGCACTGCCTCTGCCTGACGATTTTCCGCCGCATGGCTGGTTGGTGCAGTATTGCTGGCCACATCCACCAGCTTAAACCTGGCCAGATCGCGGCCGTAGCTAAATTCGGCTTTAATACGGCCTGCGCCTTCGGGCGTTAATGTCAGGTCAGGGGCACTTAGTAAGCCATCACGGGGGTCGAGTTTATTGGTTCCCAGCACTGTTTCTGCCACGTCACTGACGTTGTCGCCATCCGAGTCAACCCAGTCGTTACACAGGGCATCCTTATAACAATGGCCATAGTAGTAATACAGCGTACTGACTACTGCCTGATTATAGGTAACGGCATAGCCCGACGACCACTGAACTTCGAGCAAGAACTGCGACCGCGACAGATCAGTCTTTAACCTGTTGATCCAGTAAGCTCTGTCGTAACCCGCCAGGCCATTGGCCGACAAGTGATACGTCAGATTAATCAGCTGGTCGTAAAACTGCGTCTCATCCAATGACGGAGCAAAGCGCTGTTGACCCTCTGTTGATGCCAACATTGCATCCGCAACTTCCAACAGCGTGACATTATGATGTATCACTGCATAAGCCAGAAAAGACAATTCATGACGGGTCAGATCCCGGCCTAAAACCAGATAGCCAAGACGCAGCAATGAATACAGCGCCTCGACATCCTCTCCAGGGGTCCAGCCTGCGGGAAACGCCTGTGTAAATGCATCCAGCAAAGGCGAGTTGTCCATGTCGCCCCAGCGCAGCGGTTGCAGACCTGCGGCATGACGGTCGAGCTTATGTAACTGACCGTCTTCGGTTACTGCCCAGATCTGATTGCCAACCACCATGGGCTTCTGGCTCACCTTAGCGCCAAGCTGGTATAAATAATCTATGGCACCGGTTGTGGCATTGAGCACATATAAAGCACCGTCTGCTGAACCATAAAATAACTGGCCGCTGAGCTGGTCGTCACCGACCACCAGACCTTCGGCCTCAACAGCGCACGCGTGGCTGTTTTCCATAACTGGGTGCCTATCTGGCTCCAGGCATAAATATGATGGTCCTGCGATCCGGCAAACACCACATCGCTGCCAATGCCCGACTGCGTTACTATCGGGCGAGAGCTGAGCTGCCCGCCCGTTTCGCGAAACCACTGGGTTTGGAGATCTTTCTCGGCGTAAAGCGCGTTACCTTTACCCAAATACTGCTGTCCATTAAAGCCAACGGTGGGCGTATAGTTCAGAGGGTCTGCCACGTCACCAGACGTACCATCTACATTGTAAGTTGAGTAACTGGCATTGGTTAACGCATTTTTGATGCCCACCACAAAGCCACCCTGCGTATAGGCTTGCTCTATCGGCTCAGGGACCTTCACCCTGAGCCTGGTGCTGTCGATATACCTAACGTCAGCTGCACCCAGCTGATGGCTGACTCCGGTGGTATTTTGTTGCACCGACACGATATTGCCCTGTGGGGCAAACGCCACACCGGTTACCACATATTCCCGCTCGCCACTGCCGGGAACAACCGAGACAATTTTTGCGTTCACGTGCTGCACAGAAAAAGTACTTTGTGCACTTTGAACACTCTGCGCACCATTGCGGTTAAATGCCGTCACCCGATATGTAACCGTCTGGTTGGCGGCGGGCCGTGTGATCGCATATTGTGCTTCAGGCGCGCTGGCACTGTAAGGTCGGGCTTCCAGTTGCTGGTTCAATACTTCCCAGTCACTATTGCCTGCCAATTTGCGCTCAAGTTTAAAATACAGCGCTAAATCAGCCTGGCTGGCATAATTCGACGCGGATTCAATGTTGAGTGTATAAGGGCCAAAATAATAGTCGTCGTTATCAAAATAAGCCGGTGGGGGCGCATCGCCCTGATTATGAATGGTCGTCTGAGCGCAGTATGACGTACTATATGTTTTAGGCCCCGTGTGATCTTCATTGGTAGCAACAGCGCAGTACACCGCGCGTTTGTTATGATCCACAGGCGGTTTTGTCACGGACTGCTGTAACGGCAGGTTGTCTGCACTGAGCGATGGCCCAGCGCGATGCCAGTTTGTCAGGTCATGATCCCATGCTTGATCTGCGGTGCCAACAAACTCGTAAAGCTCATACTGGTTGGCATGATCTGCTCCACTTCTTACTAGCGTAATCTTGATCACACCCGGAGATGCAGTGCCATCATGCTCCAGCACCACTTGTGGGTTCGTGGGGACCTCAGAATTCAGTGTAAATGAATAAGACGCGACACTGTCAAAGGCCCGCTCAGTAGAGGCACTGCACACACTGCCCTGTCGCAAATAGGCTCTGGCCTTTACGTTCAAGTTTTTTGGCAGGTATGACGAAGGTGACCAGGTGAGTTTTGCGACCAGGCTGTTATTGTCATCTTCCAGGTTGGGTAATGCCTGCTCTACGACTGCGCTGGCAATCTCTCCACCAGCTTCTTCACTGAACAAGGCTACGCGGCACAGATAACCAGGTTCAGAACTTAATGCACCAACCAGGATCTCTTCTTCGAACGCTGTGCCCCGCATTCGCTGCAACCCTTCGGACGGGTTAAGGTCATCCGAGTTCGGGACATGCAGCGCAACGCCCGCACTTTGGATAGTGGAAAAGGTCAGCGAAGAGCGCGCCTGAGCATCCGTTAACCCGGAGTTGTCATTCACCAGGACTAACAGGTGGTAACGCCCGGGCTGTGGCACTGAGAACTCTGCGGTATAGGTGTTATTTTGCCCCTGTACTAAAGCGCTGCTCACCGAAGTGGCCCCTTCGCAGCTGGTCAGCGTGGCAGACGACGCTGCGCGCGGCATGTAGCACACTGAAATTCGGTCTTTACTTACAGCCTGACTGTCATCAACCACGGAAAACGCCAGCTTAAGCGAGGTACCCGGCAAAACGACGTCGTCCCGGAGGGATACGTTGGTCAGGTTAGGCCGGGTTGCCACATTAATCGCAATCTCGTTGGATTCCCCTCCTCCGGCTAATGCCTTAAACCGAGTCGAGCTTGAGATACGAACTTGCCGATAACAGTACGTATCGCTTCTATTTACCGTTTCGTTGCCAGACTTGAAGCACTGCGCATTCAGCGACCCTGTGCTTAAAGTGAGAGAATTCGTGCGATTGATCAGGGCAACATTATTGGCATTCACTTTCAGCGTGGCTGAGCTGGGCCAGTTGGCCGAAGTTTCATCCTGGTCCTGAACATGCGCAACGGCTATGATATCTTGCTCACCAGACAGCATTACGTCATTTTCAAGCGGCTGGCCGTCCATGTTATACAGTGTCAGGGAGACGCTTGAGCTGGTGTTGTCTTCAGTGATAACTTCTGTTTGATGCTCACTGCTGGATGACACACCATATTTATCTGTGGCCGTTGCCCTGAACGTGAGACGCTGTCCATACTGCTGCTCATAAGACAAGGTGGCAGTAACCTCGCCACGATCATTAAAGCCACTGCATCGTCCTTGAGCATCGCTGGTACATGAAATCACCGGGTCACAACGCTCCTGAGATTCAATCAAACAGATTTTCAAAGATTCGATATCACGACCATCATCAGTCGCAGTAGCCTTCAGCGTAACCGTTTTACCCTGAGCACTGGTCGACTCTAGTGTGACCTCTGGAGGGGTCTCTTCGACAACGCCAATCTGAGGTCGGCATACCGCAGTCTCTACGTAGAGACCACCACTGACTTCTCCACCCCTTTTTCCTTTTAACGATTTATTATTTTCGGTATATAAGTATTCAACACGAAGGGAGTAGTATCCCAATTCAGATATCGTCCCTGTATAAGATGCAACAGTGGGTAAAATAGAAAAGTTACTGACCTGCTTGGTTGTGTGATTGGTTAGCTCAACTCTCGCATAATCCGCACCCATTGATTTCTTGTAAATATTGAACGTAACTTCCGTGGGGAATTGCTGACCCTTAGGCATCACGAAAGTGTCACCGGCACCTAAGCAATATTCTGTTTGCCTTCGCATAAGTTCTTCCGGAACAGAGACAGCAGCAAATGCTGTCTCACAAAATAACAGCATCCAAACCACAATTATGAATCGTTTACTCATTGCCCGCTCCTGTGTCTTGTGTCCATTCCACGGTGATCATGTTGTCGTTATAGGCGGCATTTTGAATGCTACGTGCCAGCTCGCGCTCTGACGGCAGGTTTAAGGGCACAGAAAAGTGATCGATTGGGCCACCGGGGTCTATCGGATCGGGATTGATCGGATCAGCGGGGTCTGTGGGTCCATTGTCATTAAAGGCGCTCGGGTCATCAATTGAAATCGCCGCCACACTGCGGTGACCATCACTGGCACTGATAAAAGGAAGGTAAAGGGTGCGTGTCAGCGCGTCCACCGACGGAGTAACCAGGTAGTCGCTTTGGCGCATATGGGCAGGCAAGTAAGCACTTTGATATAAGCCGCTCAATGCCGCATCGTACTCCATGACCAATCCCTTGCGGTCAATAAAGACGATGCTGGAATCAAAACCCGGTTGCGTAAAGTTCGTCCCCGATAACCGGTGGCTGGCACCCGAAGCACCACTGATGGGCACACCCGTCAACCCCTGCCGCTTGACCATCACGGCACCGGCAATGACACCGTCTGACGTCGTCCTGCAATTCACCCGGGTAGAGTATTGCACAGCGAGCCGACATACTTCTCCGCTGCCATCTAACCTGCTTACCCCGAAGTACAGATAACCATTGAACGACAAGGGTTGGTTAAGCACTTTGCCGCTGAGCTGCTGTGTCCAGACCACTTTGGCTTGTGCCTGACTATGATCTATTTTGTGCAGTGCATTACGCTTATCAGTCAAAAACAGGTATTTGTCATCTACGGCAATAACGGTACGAGGCACAGGATCAAGCCCGATGGATTGTAAACGCACAGAATAGACCCCCTGATGAACGGTGTCGGCATCTGCTACGTCATGGTAAATAAGCTGGAGTTGTTTTTCGACTGTTCGCTGGTTGTGGCCTTCAGCACGGAGTGTAAAGCGGGCACTCTGCCCCAGTTTGACAGTTTCACTGCCATGACCCGGTAAGCCGGTGCGATAGGGCTGACCATCTTTCAGTAAGCTGACATTATGCGCACCCGCCACTTTCCAGCTCAGTTTAGTCTGCTCCCAGGGGAGCACCGTCAAACTGTCGGTCTGGAATGACTCTATACTCAGATAATAGTGCTGCGCATCATATTGCTGCGCAACAAAGCCCGCTCCGCAGCCGACCTGATTACAGGGAATGATCAAATAACGGGCATCACTGAATGGCGCAGCTAATGTATAACTGCGACCATAACTTTGATAACGAGGTATAAAAACCTCGCTTGTGTTTGGTAAAGGGGCACTACCGGCATTCGCCTGGCTCAGTGGGTCTCTCTCGTTGCCCATAATCCCTGCGTCAATCGCCCTCTTATCGCGTGCCTGGTAAACCTCATAGCCGCGATAGGCTTCGATGTAATAGTAAGTTGCACCCGAAACGGCGACCCAGCTGAGCTGATCGCTGCTGCCTTTCAAATGTAACCCACTGGCATGGGGGGGTAATTGAGGCGTGTATTGATTAGACCCGGACGTTTGCTGGGCGTTGGCGGCCTGCACACCGACAAAAAATACTAACAAGAAAAAACATAAATTAAACCAACCCAAAACAACACCACTTGAATGTTAAATTATTTGGGCGCAAATGTACCAGCATCAGCGATTCACGAAAACCCGAAACAGAAACATATGACCAAAAAGCGAACAAAGCACAATAATTTATGATTATATTCATGGGTCACGCTAGAAAATGTATTTATTGTTAAGGAAAAATGACAAGCTGACGCCCCTGCCGACAATTTCATTTTGCCTATCTGGTCAGATGTGTTACCTATATGACATGAAATCGTGCGAATAAAATACACTCATGAAGATCCATACCCTCGAAGGCTATATTCAGAATATTTACCTGGTGGAGTATCCGGACAAGCTGCTCTTGCTGGATGGCTGCAGCCGTGCAGACGTGTTGCTGATCTGCCGGTTTATTACCGATGAATTACGTCGCCCTGTCGATCAGCTCAAGCTCATTGTGGTCACTCACATGCACCCGGATCATGCCGGTGGGGCGCATGCATTAAGAAAGCTAAGCGGCGCGCACATTGCCACGGCAAATTGTCCAGGTCAATGGTATCAGGGGATAGATGGCGTGCTGATGCATTTGTCGGACATCGCACTGGCCTTATGGGTTGCCGGACGCAAACGCAAGGCGCGCAAAAATCTCTGGTACGCCCGCACCCTCAAACCAGATGTCTACTTGCCCGATGGGGCCTCATTACCAGGCTTTGAAGACTGGCAGGTACTGCATACCCCAGGCCACACCGATCGGGATATCAGTCTCTACCACGCACAGCGCAGTACCGTGTATATTGCCGATGTGATGGTGCAGGTGCGCGGTAAGCTGATCCCACCCTATCCGGTGTTTTACCCCCGACTGTACCGTGCTACTTTGTTAAAACTACAACAGCTTGAACCTGACACTGTGATGCTGGCACACCACAGTGAAATTGCCTTTACCGACATAGATTTTGAGCAGCTGTTACAACGCGCGCCCACACAACCGGTGACTCACTGGCGCTCAGTCAAAACTAAGACCAGAAAAGCGCTGGGGCTGAGCCACACCTCATCCCGATAGTGCGCTTTTGAATACCCGGATAAAGACGTCAATGTCATCCACAGTAGTATAAATATGCGGAGAGACACGGATCCCCAGCTTACGGGCATCGACCGCGATACCGGCCTCCCGTAACGCCGCCAGCACCTTATCTTGTTTATCTCCCACATTAAGGATAGCCGTGCCTGAGCAGCGCTTTGCATCCGTCGGGGCAATGTACCAGGGTGCCAGTTCAGCCTGCAAACGCGCCAGCAATGCCAGATTGTGTGCCCGCACCTGTTCAACCCCCAGTTCAGCAAAATACTGGATGCTGTGTGCGGCAAAAATATAGGCTGCCACGGACGGTGTGCCTCCCCAAAACCTCAACGCAGTTTGATGGGGTGTAAAATGATGAATATCAAATTCCAAAGGATTTTGATGTGAGAACCAGCCGACATCTTTAGGCTGACACACCTCAAGAATGCTGGGATTAACCCAGATAAACCCGGCACCAGGCCCGCCACACAGCCATTTAACACAAGAACCCAGCACGCAATCCGCAGCACTGGCTGACAGGTCAATTGGGATCACGCCTGCTGCCTGAGCCACATCGACGATCACCCGACAGCCCTGTGCTTTGGCCAGCAGGGTAATGTCTTCAACCGGTGCTTGTTGTCCTGTATTGGAGTACACCTGACTCACAAACACCCAGTCAATATCATCATCCAGATGCTGCTGCCAGACGCTTAAGTCTGACATATCCAGCGCCGCGGGAATAAAGCGGATCTCAACATCCGGTACGGCTTGCTGCAACACAAAGCCCATGCTGGGAAAGTCACTTTCACTCATCAGCACTCGCACGGTTTGCTTGCCTGTTTCCGGCAGGCTCATTACCCACTTCGTCAAGCCGCTGGAAAGGTTACTTTGTGGACAAAAATACTCCGCCTGGCTATTGAATAACCGTGCCAGGGCTGCGGTAAATTGTTGTATGCCGTCAATCCATTGATACCAGGGCTCATGATTATCACCTGACCAGGGGTCAAAATAGCGCGTCATAAAGTCCTGCCTGGCCGTCTTCAGTGGCCGGCCTACCGAGTGGCTGAGTAAATAATGGCCCTTTGGTAACGAGAAATCGGCCTGTTTCATTATGTGTCCTTTGCTATGCTGCGACGCAGCGTATTTAAATCATCAAAGCGGGTAAAGACATCTTCACGTTTTGCCGCCGCCCGTTTGTCTCGTAGTAATGCCAGTTGGTTCAGCAACACAGGTAAAGGCGGCCCACTGGCGGTGACTTTGTCCAGATGCTGCGTATTCATATCGCCCGAAGGCTGTGCAATGTATTTTTCTACCAGCTGATTATGATGCTGAATAGCGGTATCGCCATGTAGTTTGCACACTTGTACAAAAGCACTCACCGCCTCCTGATACCAGCCACTGGTGTGATGCTGCGACGCTGCTGCCACAAACGCATCCATCAGATTGGGCAAGCGCATACATTCGCGCAAAGTGGCCTGATCCTCGGGCATCATATACAGGAACTTATCCACCAGCATCTGAGCGTAATTTACATCATTGGCCTGACATAACCCCAGCAGCATATCGATGACATTGATCCCGGCGAAGTCCCCGGCATTGGCGCCGCGATACACCTCCTTACCCACCCGGTAAGGTTTGTAATAAGGCCGCACCACGTAAAAGAAAGCATCGGTATCCAGCTGCTCAAACAAACACTGATTAGAACGGATCACATCTAACAGGCCTTCTTTGACCTGGGCCAGCAGCACAGGCGTCATGGGGTGCGAAATACCCAGCGGCTGGATCTTTAACAAACACTCTGCGGCACGTTTATAAGCCAAAATAGCACGGGTATTGTAATCAATGAATAGCTGCTCAGCCGGATGACTGGTAAAGCGTTTATACACCCCATCAACTGCACGATTATGTGTGGTCAGGTGTGCTGTAGCAAAGCGAGGGGTCACGCCAATCGACGCACCAATGTGCATGGCCAGCGCAGAGGCTTCCTTGAGTGGTGAATAGTGCTCCCGGCTGGGCTCGGTCAGTTCATGACGACGACATGCCGCCATGTACAGGCCAACATTGCCAAGCAGATCGAACGCATTATCGAAGCCTTCATCGGTATTGCCCTCTGCCAGCAAGGCCTGGATGTGTTGCTGACCTTCGTTTAATAGTTGTTGTTTTATCTGGTCTTCTACACCCACAACATTCGCCTTATCCTGCTGCTGCCAGTATGCAGCCTCCAGCGTGTCGTTGAGCGTAACAAAATCACTGCGGATCCAGTGATCAAATGCCTGTGTCAGCGTAGTCATGACAAACTCCTTAACTTCCGAGCTCTCAGGCTATCAAAACTCTTGCGCTAAAATTTGCTAAAATTCATGTAAACGCTAGACTGGGTTAGTAATAATTATAAATAAATCAACATCAGTTAGCAGAATCCACTACTATGGCGCACCTTGATAATAAAGACCGTATCCTACTTAGGGCATTGCAGCACAACGCCCGGCTGAGCAATGCGCAACTTGCGGAACAAGCCAGTTTATCAGACACCCCTTGCTTAAGGCGTGTCAAAAAGTTACAACAAGATGGTGTTATTCTCGGTTATCACGCCACTTTGGCACCACAGCCACTAGGCTATACTGTATTGGTCTATGCCTTTATTCGCCTGAGCGAGAACTCTGCGCAAGCGGCCACTCAGTTTGAATCTGATGTGGAACAACTGCAGCAGGTACTCAGCTGCTCTGTGGTATCCGGTGCACATGATTATTTACTCGAGATCATTGCCGAAGATTTGCCCAGCTATGAGCACTTTGTCAAACACCGCCTTGGCGCCATCGGCTGTATTGCAGGGATTGAGTCGACCATAGTATTGAAACAAACGTTTACCAAACGCCCCCTGCCAGTTTAACGAAAGGACAGGATCAACATGCAGTTCCAATTTCGCACAGCGTACCACCAATGGGCTGCCTATTTGCTCATGACAGTGAGCTACTTTGTGCTGGGAAAAATACTCACCGCTTTTGCGTTTCAGGATCAGGTGCTGCCCATCTGGCTGCCCGCAGGCGTCGGCCTGGTAGGTGTGCTGATCTGGGGCTGGCGCTTTCTACCCGGCTTATTTATCGCCTCGGCGCTGTTTAACTGGACCACAGCCCACGGCTATACATTTTCCGAGGCGACCTTATCGCAACAGCTGCAAGTCTCAATTATTGCGCTGGGCGCCTGCCTGCAGGGACTGGTCGGTGGCTCTATTCTGCGTCATTGGTTGGGCGATCCGCTGCGAATGCGAACCCGCAAACACATTGCCTACTACATCTTTTTGGTTGGCATATTTTGTAACCTGATCTCGGCCAACATTGGCGTCTTCTCACTTAGCCTGTTTAACCCTGAGTATCAGTTTAGCCACCACTGGCAGAATGTGGTGGCCTGGTGGCTGGGCGATAGCCTGGGCATACTGATCTTTACCCCGTTACTGCTGCTGATGCTGGATGCATGGGCATTCAAACAACACAGTTATCACCGCAGTCGCAATGTGTTTGCCACCAGCTTTGTACTGTTTTTATCTGTGGTGCTGACCACCTACTTATACAATCAAGGTAATGTTCAGGCCGCCAAACGAGAAGCGCAAAGAGAGCTCAGGTTAATAGAAAACCTGCTGTTACAACAGGTCAATCTCAGCATGCTGGCCGTGCAGGGCGTAGCTGCTAAGTTGCAGTCTCTGAGCGAGGTAAACGCTGACGAGTTTCACCAAATCGCCGAGCAACAGCGCGCTCGTTATCCATTTTTGCGAGCGATTTCCTGGAATGTCAGGCTGGATCAAACACAGGGGAATGCCCTTCAGGAAAAGTTTGATACGCTATACGATGGCCGGGTGAAACTCAAAGGGCTGCCCCTAACCCCAGATGATCCTCTGGTAGTGGTCACCTACATTTCACCGCAAACAGAAAACTTCAGTGCACTGGGCTTTAATGTGTATTCGCGTGAAAATCGCAAACAAGCGCTAGAAAACTCGATTATTGCCGTGCAACCACAGGCCACAGACATCATAGAATTAATTCAAAGTAATACGCCGGTACCAGCTTATTTGTTGTTCTCCCCGGTGTACCGACGCGGCGCAACCGACCCTCAAGCGGATATTCTTGGCTATGCCACCGCGGTGGTACAAACCGATACGCTGCTGGGTTCGGCACTGAAGCAGTCACAGGCCGGCAGCTATAATATTGCGGTGTATGATGGCAATGAGGCCGAGCCTTTCTATAGTAACCATGCGCTCTCAGCCGCAGAGGTGGCAGCAGAAAATCTGTTTGAAACCCGTATTCAATTTGGTGGCCAAGTCTGGCGGATCAAGCTGGAGCTCAGGGCTGATTTTGTTGCCAGCCTCAACCACCGACAAACCGTGTTGTTGTTGCTATTACAGCTCAGTATCACCGCCTTGATCATCTTTATCGTGCTACTTAACAACTATCAGCACTACGAACTCAATCATCTGGTTGAGCAGCGCACTCAGTCCCTGCGCCAGGCCGTTGAAGATGCCGAGCGTGCCAACCAGGCTAAAAGCCGCTTTCTGGCTAATATGAGCCACGAACTGCGTACCCCACTAAATGCGGTGGTGGGGTTTGCCTCTTTAATGAAGACGACCGACTCATTTGACACCCTTCAGTCTTATGCCAACCGGATTGATATGGCAGCAAAAACCTTGCTCAACCTGGTGAATGATATTCTTGATATTGCCAAAATCGAGTCGAACCATCTGGTCATTGAACAACACGACTTTAACTTGCAGCAGTTACTCGGCCGCATAGATAGCCTGTTTGCCACCAGTGCTGCGGACAAAGGATTGCAGTGGCAGCTGAATACTAACATCAGCGGCGCCTGCTGGCTCAAAGCCGATGAGCTGCGGATGGAGCAGATCCTCTTAAACCTGTGCAGTAATGCCGTCAAGTTCACCGACAACGGTAAAGTAACCCTACACTGTGAAGTACTACATGGTGATAGTGATTACCTGCTTACCTTCTCTATCATCGACACCGGTATTGGCATTGATTACCACAAACAGCCATTGATTTTTGCCCCTTTCACACAGGCCGACGCCTCAACATCGAGGCGCTTTGGCGGCACCGGTCTGGGCCTGGCAATCAGCAAAGAGCTGGTAGAACTCATGGCAGGCGAGCTCACAGTTAAAAGCGCACCGGGACAAGGCAGTACCTTTACCTTTGCGCTGCGTTGCCCCTTTGGCGATGCGCAGTTGGCGCAAAATATCGAGGCTGACCCAACCTTACTCAAAGGCATGCAGGTACTGGTTGCCGAAGATAACCCGGTCAATCAGCTTGTCATCAAAGCCATGCTACAATCGATTGACGTGGAGTTCGTCTTGGTCAGTGATGGCCAACAAGCCGTAGACGCCTGCCAAGACCAAGCCTTTGATCTGGTGCTCATGGACTGTCAGATGCCACTCCTTGACGGTTATCAGGCAACCGCGCTGCTGCGTAAACGCTTCACTCAGCAGCAATTGCCTGTCATCGCCCTGACTGCGGATGTGATGCCCGAAGATAAAACTTACGCACTGGCAGTTGGATTTAACAGCCACCTTGCAAAACCGCTGGAGCGCGATAAGCTGGTGCAATGCTTAACACAATACCGAAAATCATGATGAAAAAAGGATTGTTAGTTTCCCTACTGGCTCCACTTATCCATCTGATGGCCATGCCAGTGCAGGCGCAAACATGCCAAAGTTTAGTGACCGATCTGCCTCGCTATCAGTCTGATGCTAACCAGGGCAGCTATCGCTTTGCTAACGGCACCGGTGATGCGATCCGGGACATACCCGAGGCGCAGTCATACTCAGCTTATATCCGCACAACTCAGGCACTGATCTTTGCTCGCAATCCCAAAGCAACGATCCCCTGTGAACTGGCGACCAAAGTCTCTGCATTGCTGCCCAGTAAACCAACCCAGATCGCTGATTACGTTGCTCCATTTGAGTTAACGCATCCGAACAACCAAAAAGCGGTGCTGCTGATCCATGGCTTGACCGATTCGCCTTTTACCTTTCACGCTCTGGCCGCAGATCTGTATGCACAGGGTTACGACGTGAGAACTATGCTCTTGCCCGGGCATGGCACAGCGGCCAGCGACCTCAAGGAAACAGACTACCGCGACTGGCAACAGCATGTGCGCTATGCCATTTCGCGTACAGCCAGTGATTACAGCGACTTTGCCGTGCTGGGCTATTCAACCGGCGCTGCGCTGGCAACCACAGAAATTGCTGCACGTCGGCCAGATAATTTAGCTGCCCTGGTACTGGTTGCGCCCGCAACACAGAGCCACAGTGAGAAAGCCTGGCTGGCAAAATGGCTGGACTGGCTCCCCTGGGTTGACTGGGTGGATAAGGGAGCCGATCTGGACCTGGCAAAGTATGAGTCATTTCCACTGCATGCAGTCACCCTGGTGGAGCAAGCGATGACAGATATGCGTGAGGCCAGTTTACCGGCTTCTTTGCCAACGCTGGTGATTGCCAGTGATGTCGATGCCACCATTAATAGCCAAGTCACTTATCAGCTCTTATCACGCTGGGCACAGGCACGCACAGCGCCACTGGCACTGCGAGTCTACGCATCTGATGCGCTCACCGCGTTGCCAGAGTCTATTGATGTCACTGAAATCAAAACGCTGGACGGCGTGATTGATATGTCGCACATTGGCTTTTTAAATCCACCCGACCACCCTTACTATGGCAAAACTGGTGTGTTTCGAAACTGCGATGCTTACCTTGACGACACCAGTGCCTTTGCCCACTGCAAAACCACGGACAAACCGTATTTTGGTGAGCGCAGCAAAGCAAATCTTGCTGAGTATACGCCGCTGATCAGGGTGTCTTTTAATCCGGATTATGACCCTATGACCACGCAGCTGGTCACGTTTTTAGACAAGGCAATGCAGTAAACTATGTATCAACACCGCTTTAGTACTGACCTGGCGACCCTCACAGAGACCGAACGAGCAGCACTGTCAGGCCATACCCCGTTTAGCAGTGTTCAGTGGCTGGAAGCGCTGGAATTAAGCGGCTGCGTAGGCGAAGACACGGGGTGGCTGCCGTACCACTTACTGGTATACCGTGACAGTCAACTGGTCGCGCTTCTGCCTGGCTATATCAAACTCCATTCTTATGGTGAATATGTTTTTGACTGGGCCTGGGCTGAAGCATACGAACGCCACCAGCTTGCCTACTATCCTAAATGGATCTGTGCCATTCCCTTCACGCCTGTGGTGGGCAGTCGTATGCTATCCGGTGAACCGATCTCTGATGCTTTGTATGACTATGTCACAACGGCCTTGCACCAGGAAGCACAACACCAGAACTGGTCAGGGTGGCATATCAACTTTCCGGCACAACGGGCTGGCTGGCAAAAACAACAGCTGATGGAACGTCATGGTGTCCAGTTTCACTGGAAAAACCAGGACTACAAGCACTTTGACGACTTTTTAAATGCCATGACCTCTCGCAAACGCAAATCTATCAAAAAAGAGCGCAAAGCGGTCACCAATCAGGCGTTAATCGTTCGCTGGTATCAGGGCGCCGAAATCACTGATGAAATACGACAAGCATTCTATCTGTGCTACGCCACCACCTATCTGAAACGCTCAGGGCACCAGGGTTACCTGAACGAAGCGTTTTTCCGGCAGATCTGTGACACCATGAGCGATCAGCTTGCGATTGTATGCGCATACCAACAGGGAGAAATCGTGGCCGCCAGCCTGTACTTGCATGACCAGCATACGCTGTATGGGCGATACTGGGGCGCACTTCAAAGCCACACGCATTTGCACTTCGAGTTATGCTATTATCAGGGCATCGAGTATGCCATTCGTCGCGGATTAACTCGCTTTGATGCAGGTGCACAAGGCGAGCATAAGCTGGCGCGTGGATTCGAGCCCGTCTTCACTTATTCTTATCACCATATTCGTCACCCTGACTTTGCTCTGGCAATTGACGACTACCTGACCCGTGAACGTGTCCATATGGCCCATTACCTGAATCAATGTGCTGAGTTACTGCCGTTTAAAGATCAGTAAACGATTGTTCGCAGGCATCGCATTGTCTTCTTGTAGCGTCAGTGCGGCACTGCTGGCCAGCGAGCAGATCCATTCGATATCACGGATCCCACTGTGCGAATTGCGACTCCGTAAAAACGCATCAAACTCCTGATTGCTCGCAGAAGTAAATTGGCCACGATAATTGAAAGGTCCATATATCATCAGTAACCCTCCTGGCGCCAGATGTTGCGTGACTCCGGCAAAGAAGGCTTCAACCAGGGCTTCAGACACAATATGTAAAGTATTGGCGGTATAAATCGCAGGCACTTGCGTGACCGGCCAGGGTACTGATGACAGATCAAGGGTCAACGGCGCCGGTAAGTTCGCTGCACCACTGTCTTCGCACCACATTTGGATACCGGCATGATTCACCGCCAGATCGCTGCACTGCCAGATTAAATGAGGCAGCGCGCTGGCAAAAAAAGCGGCATGCTGACCAGTGCCTGAACCAATTTCAAGCACAGACGCCACCTCAGTGAGGCAGGGTCGTATTTTTTCCAGTATCGGTCGCTTATTGTTTTCGCAGGCTTGTGAGAAAGGTTTGTCCATATTGCACCTCTGTGATCCAAGTTTGCGCTCTATTGAGGCAATCTTGCCATTAAAATGCAAGTCAATTTAGATTGCATAACCTTAAACACATAAAAAATATAAGCTTTTATCCTTGGTATAAAGCATGCATTGTCTATACTGAAAATTCCACTTAACGCTTGGAGCACATTATGACAACCTCAGATCTCTCTCAAACCCCGTTACAAAGCCGTGGTCTGATCGACACGGAAGCGGAACCTAATTTACTGGAAAGCGAGGACTACTGTCAGGAAGTTGCCAACATCCTGACCAGCCCGGAGCAAGAACGAGAAAAGACCTCACAGCAATTTCTACTTGGCTATAACTAGACAATTAAACGCCCTGACAACAATCCGGGCTTGCTTACCTTGCCCTTTAGTGTAATGATAATTATTATCGTTACACTAAAGGATATTCCACTATGCTGACCCCGCTTGCGCTTATTAACTTTAAGCCGCATCTCAACGCGCACTGCACACGCCCTCACCTTGATGCACCACAGCAAGTTGCAGAGTTCATACGCACTGGCTGCGAGTTAGCAAAATGGTATGAGCGACAATCCTGTGCGTTATTACAGGAGCTGTACCTCAGACGAGTATTCTTTGAACTACTTAACCACATTGCTGATCCACTGGTTCATACCTGCATCAGACAACAATGTCTGGAGCAGATTTACAAACCCCTGCTGGCCCTAAAACGCTATTACAAAGCTAAGCGCAGAGGGTTACACAAGTTTTACCTGCTTGAGCGGGAAGCCAGAATCATTAGCCATGAATTTAATCCGTACAGCTAGGAGTTGTTATGAGCGAATTTCGTCAAGTTTCAGATAGCATGGGCGTATTAGACGTACCACAAGATGCGCTTTACCAGGCGCAAACTCAGCGGGCCATTAATAATTTTCCCGTCAGTGGCCTGACATTACCCGGTAGCTTTATTCGTGCCCTGGCTTACATAAAACAAGCAGCCGCGGAGTCAAATCAGGAGCTGGGTCACCTGCCTTCGAGCCAGGCTCAGGCCATCGTCTCTGCTTGTCAGCAGATCATTGACGGGGAACACCTGTCTCAATTTCCTGTCGATGTATTCCAGACTGGTTCAGGCACCAGCTCCAACATGAATGCCAATGAAGTCATCGCTTCTTTGGCCACTCAGCTCAGCGGCGAAACGGTCCACCCCAATGACCATGTTAATATGGGGCAAAGCTCCAATGATGTTATCCCTACTGCGATTCACGTCAGCAGTGCCATACTGGCCGTATATGAATTACTGCCAGCACTCAAGCACCTGTCTCAGACCATTGAGCACAAAAGCAAAGAGGTCGGTCATTTGGTTAAAACAGGCCGCACCCATCTGATGGATGCTATGCCGGTTACCTTTGCACAAACACTCAGCGGCTGGCAGCATCAGATCGATTCTGCCTATGAGGGTATTGTCCAGGCACTGGAAAAGATTTATGAGCTTGGCCAGGGCGGCACCGCCGTTGGTACTGGTGTAAATGCCGATGCACGTTTCGCGGCTACGTTTAACAGCTACTTAAGCAGTAATGTTGGGATCCGCTTCACCCCGAGTAAAAACTTCTTCTATAACATCGGCTCACAAGATGCCATTGTGGCGTTATCGGGTCAGTTAAAAACGCTGGCCGTCGCCAATATGAAAATCGCCAACGATCTGCGCTGGATGAATTCAGGCCCCCTGGCGGGGTTAAGCGAGATAGAGCTACAAGCTTTACAACCAGGTTCGTCCATCATGCCAGGTAAGGTTAACCCGGTGATCCCGGAAGCCGCAGCAATGGTCAGTGCTCAGGTAATTGGCAATGATGCTACCATCACTGTGGCAGGCCAGTCAGGTAACTTTGAGCTTAACGTGATGCTGCCGGTCATTGCCTACAATATCCTGCAAAGTATCGAGTTACTGGCAAATATGTCCCGTTTGCTTGCAGACAAAGCTATCGCTACTTTCAAGGTCAACGAATCGAGTCTACAACAGGCACTCACCCGCAACCCTATCCTGGTCACGGCATTGAATCCGGTGATCGGGTATGAGAAGGCGGCATTTATTGCCAAGCAAGCCTATCAGCAAGGCCGCCCAATCATAGAAGTTGCCGCAGAGCACACTGACCTAAGCGAATCCCAGTTACGCGAATTACTAGACCCGCAAAAACTCACGCTCGGTGGCCTGTAAGCAAATCACGCGCCTGTTATTATGGCGCGTGACCTCTTGTATCTGGAGAAAAAGCGCGGCACACTGGATAAAAAATTAACAGGATCGAATATGAACGCGTTTAAACTCTCTCTTTGCAGTTTGTTATTCATTGCAGGCTGCAATGCCTCACACAGTGAACCCCAAAACAATGAGGAAACCGTCACCACGCAACAAGGCTCTGCGGAGCAGCGTGCGGTTGAACCTGCCAAGCTGCAAAAAAAAGCAGCGGTACGCCATGATGTTGGACACAGTAAACCTTCCCCAGCAGACAAAGTCATGGAAAAAGAACCTATCGCACACATAGATAAAGACGCGATCAACGAAGCCGGCCTGAAGAATCAACGTGCCTATCTGAAATTCATTACCAAAGACAAAGAATGTGATACCACAACTCAGTGCAAAGTCCTGCCTGTCGGTAGTCGTGCATGCGGTGGCCCATCTGATTATGTGATTTTTTCTACAAAAACAGCCGACCCCGACAAAGTAAAAGAACTGGCTGACAAGCTTACCCATGCCGAAGCCACCTATAATGCCAAAAATCGGATGATCAGTATTTGCGAACACCTGAGCGCGCCAGCAACTCAGTGCGTTAACAATAAATGTGTTAAACTCGGGCATTCAAATCAGGCAACCTACTAGGGAATTTCGATGAAGTATCAGTGTTTGACGCTGTTTTTACTGACAGGCTTGCTCAGCGGCTGTAGCGCCACACAGACCGCGCAGTCTGCAAGCAATGGTGATGACTTTGCGCTGGCAGAATTCGTTGCAGACAAAGGCTGTGATGCGAGCTTTCAGTGTAAAGTCATTGGAGTAGGAGAGCGGCAAACCTGCGGTGGCCCAAGCCAGTACGTCGTCTATTCGGTTCGCAACGTCGATGAAACTCAGGTAGAACAAATGGCCGTTGCAATAACCAAAAAAGAGCGCGCTATCAATCAGCAAACACCACCCAGTGAAGTGTGCAAGCAGGTGCTACCTATCCAGGCGCTCTGTATCAACAGCCAATGTCAGGCTATCACACTGAAATAACTTCTGCCTTAATGCTTTTACTGCCAGCAAGCTAAGCCTTTGCCTGGCAGTTAGCACTTATCCCACCCGACAACTAAACCAACCACTGACTCAGTAAAGAAATCGGTATAATGAGCAGAGCACACAAACATGCCCGCCATACATATCGGATCTCAATCTGCTTCTTCACCCAATAACAATAAATAAACTTCACCAGGTAAGTGGAAGCGCAGCCAAATAGGGCAAAAATAACAAACAAGACAAGTAAGTATAGGGACACAATCAACTCATAACCTCAACAACCAGCATTCATCATAACGGGTCATTGCATACAGAGCAATGCGAGCTCCTTAATGAAGGCAAAGCATGGAGCCGCTATATAGGTGTTACTTAACTATCGAGAAACTTCGATGCTGTGCACCAGAAGAGCGCTCAGGATACGTGGTTACATGAATGAACGCGAAGCATGGACGCTGAGCCGGGAGCCCTCCACAGGGAAGTGTCCCCAAAGGTTGTTCAGTACAAGTTTTACTATCCAACCCAGCTTCATGGATGAATAGGCGATGCTATTCTATCTACAGCTTCTTTAAACTACTCCAGACGCAAAAAAGCCCGACTCTTTCGAATCGGGCTTTCTTTTATTAGGAGCTTGGCAATGTCCTACTTTCACATGGGAAACCCCACACTATCATCGGCGCTATTTCGTTTCACTACTGAGTTCGGCATGGAGTCAGGTGGTTCCAAAATGCTATGGTTACCAAGCAAATTCTGTAAAATCTGGAAAAGCGTATTAAATTCTTTCGTCTACTTTATTTCTTAACTTCTAACAAACAAAACCACTTTGGCGTTGTATGGTTAAGCCTCACGGGTAATTAGTACGAGTTAGCTCAATGGCTCACACCACTTCCACATCTCGCCTATCAACGTTGTAGTCTTCAAC
>NZ_JACEQV010000021.1:0-96925 GCF_015356275.1 Pseudoalteromonas sp. PPB1
GAGGTCGGCCATCGGGCGTGTTGTTCCATTCTGATCAGGGCTGTCAGTATGTCGCCACAAAGTTCAGGCAAAAATTATGGCGCTATCGTATGACTCAAAGCATGAGTCGCAGGGGGAATTGTTGGGACAACGCCCCAATGGAAAGGCTATTTAGGAGTTTAAAAACAGAGTGGGTTCCGTCAACAGGCTATGATTCCTTCAAAGAAGCTGAAAGAGATATTAGTTACTATTTAATGAGCTACTACAACTGGCAAAGGCCGCATAGTAACAACGAAATGGTTGCGCCAGCAGTTGCGGAAGAAAAACTTTATTTACTGTCCGGGATTAGTTGACCACTACAATTCTTACTTTGAGTTTAATTTGTTGGAAATGCGCTATATTGTCGTTAGATTAGAATATTACACGGAATTAAAAAAAGGACTTCATGAGCAACTCGGGTGCAAAAGCAGCGTTAAAAGGTTATAGACTTCAGACTTTATACATTCTTCACGAAATTCTCCAATCTAGTGACTCTGAACTTATTTTTCAGCCCGAAGGCAACGAGGATTTAGCGGTCTACCAAGGCGAAAAAATAGTGAGGGCTGTGCAAGTGAAAGCTCTTAATGTCCCTCTTACCCTGTCCCATTTTATCGAGCCTGAAAAAACGGATACATTCATTCACCGTAGCTTGAATTTATTGAATGGTGAAGACTCCCCGAGAGTGGAAGTAATTAGCTTTGGTGAGATTGGGAATGAACTCGCAAGTGCATGGTCTAAATCAGATAAAAACAGAGAAGCCAACCAAAATAAGATTCGGAAAAAGTTAACCCACTTAAAAATATCCGATTCTCAAGTTGATCGACTATTTGAGTGTTTAGTTTGGCGCCCTGTTGCAGAAGACGAATTAAGTCAGGAGGTATCTAAACATCTTAGTAAAACGTTAACCTCCGGGTCAATTGAACATGCCTTGTCATTACTTACCTCCTGGTTATATGTAGCTTCTGAAAATAGAACAAAAATCACTCACGAAATGTTGTTTGAAAAGATCAGCTCGATTGGTCAATATTTTGCGGAGAGAGAGGCACACCATTTAGAGTGGTTTAAGTCTATAACTCCCTTAGAAAACAAAAAAAACAATGAAAACAATGAAAACAGAGGATTAGAAAAAGAGTTCTATCGAGGCGTTTCAACTAGGTTTAGCCACATTCAAGCCAATCTTGACACTATTAGACAAAGCCAATTAACAGTAATCGACAACAAGTTCGAAAACTCTCAAACTGTCATTGTTCACGGCGCTTCGGGCCAAGGAAAAACCACTCTAGCTTACCGTTACCTATATGAATACGTACCTGAATCATGGCGATTACAAATTAATTTCATAGAAGACCGAATTCACGCACAGTCAATAGCACTGGCTATTGCAGACCAATTAGCCATATTCGATGCAACTCTTTATTTGTATATCGATGTGACCCCAAGAGATCCTGACTGGACAGCCCTAGTTAAAGCTTTGCTTGAAAGGCCAAATATAAAAATCTTAGTATCAATCAGAGAGGAAGATTTAGCACGACAAAATATTTCAAACGACCAATTAGGTTTCCCAGGACTTGTTCAACTTAACCTTTCTCAAGAAGAAGCCAAACACATTTACTTTAACTTGATAGAAAAAGGAGTTGCTAAACCTTACCCTTCTTTTGAACAAGCTTGGTTAGGATTCGGTGGTAACGGATCTTTGTTGGAATATGTGTTCTTTCTTACTCAAACTGAGTCTCTTAGAGAAAAGCTTAGGAGTCAGGTTGGTCGTTTAAGAGCTGAAGTCAGAGAAAGCAAACTGGAAGCATCTGCAATTAAGCTTTTATCAGCCGCTGCCGTCGCAACCTCATATGAGGCCAGAGTAGACATTAAATCACTTGTAAAAACTGCTGAACTAAATGATCCTCAAGGCACTTTCAATTTGTTTGAAGATGAATATTTAATTCGCCTCTCAAATGATAAAACTTACATAGAAGCACTACACCCGATCCGTTCCAAACTTCTTTCCGAAGTACTAGCTGACCCAGCATTTTCACCTTGGATTGACTCAGCTCTTTTTGTAATGCCAAGTATTCCAGAAACAGATCTTGAAACGTTTCTCTTATATTCTTTTGTTGAAAACCCCTACGAGTTTCAGAAATTATTCGATGCTATCAAATCCCTTAATATTAAAACTTGGGAGGCTGTCGCTGGCATAGGCCGAGCTTTATTATGGTTTGGTATTCGCAATCATGTGATAGAAAATAAAGAAGTTATTAACGCTGCCAGATTGCTCGCAGGAAATGATGGCTGGTCACTGCTTCTCCAAAATGATATTGGGGGGGCAATTGAAAAAGATCCAGTGGAAGACTTACTAGATATTCTTGCTAAAGATAATCCAACAGCACTTAATAACGCTAAAACTATACGAAAACAGCTCAGTGACCCAGAACCAATCTATCAATATCTTAAGGAATGGCTAATTCATACTTCTAATAGTCTTTTAGAGCCTAATAGCAGCAGTAACTGGTCTGGGATGGGCGAGGTGTTATTATGGATGGGAAGATTCGATATTGCTAATGAGCTAAATCTAAATTGGTTACTGTCGATTGATATTGAAAAGACATTTGAAGATATTTTGCCCTTATCAGACTTAACTATAGGGCTATTCTATTTTTCCCCTAGTTTATATCTATCATTTGTAAATATTAATAAGCAGAAAATCACTTCACTCTTTCAAAAGTCAACGAAGACTATATGGCTCGAAGAAAAACAGAATAATCCGACTGCTCACTATATTATCCCCGATGCCAAAATTAACTCAGATCAACATACAGATCTTCCCCTACATGAGATGTCAGGAGCAAGGGCGACAATATTAAGAAAACTATTCCCAGAACAAGAAAAGTACGGTACTCAAGGCTACGGTCACCAAAATATATTGATGGACTTACCACTTGATGAGAGCTGCAAAAACATTATTAAATCAGCATTACCCTTACCGCAATTTGTGAGTGTTAACTCAACATGGGCAAATTATGCAGATTACATTTTTAGACCGGATGATTGGCAAGAGTACGTAAACAACATCTTATCGATCAGGGAACAAATCGTAACGGGATTAACGACATTAAATAAAACGCTAATCTCGTATTTTAAGAAAAAGAAATCCCAAGCTCTGGTAGGTACCGGAAAAATAGAGCCAGAATACTGGGAAAGTCTCGCAAAAATTAATTGGCAATTAGCAAAGTTACCGAAACTTGCGGTCGACCCATGGGGTATAACAAGCGACGGTACGCTGAACGACCACAAAGAGCGGGATAAAAACACTGCCAATTATATATCAATGCAAGATGACTCAAAAAGTTTTAGAAAATCACTCGGCGATTATGTCTTCCCTTTCACTAACTTTGTTAGTCAATCTCATTTCATCTTAATTTTTAATGGGCTTATAGGTCGATTACCGGAAGAACAACATGATGACTTATACAAAAGATCAGAAGCGTTAGGCCATCCATTCGATGAGCATAAAATTCACCTTTCGTGCGTCAATTTTAATGATGCTCACAGACGCTTAGAGCGATTTCAACATGAATTTAGAATGCTTTTTAATGGGCTTATTCCTCACCAAAAACTTTACCAACTAGAAAAGAAAGAAACGGAGAAATATCACAAAGCCTGGGCACTCTGGTACCAATTTTCCCATCATCCCCAAAAATACTGGAAAGACACTCCTGACATCAGAGCTTCGGCAATTATAACTCTTTTAAAAAATGATTTACTTAATTCAATTAAGTCATTGCTAAACAATATTTCTCACGATGACCTAACTGTATCAATTATAAATGAGTGTTTTGAATACCAAGGTACGAATGCACTTTTGATTCAGGTCGAAATTCAAGGTTTAGAGGATATGGAAAATGCCTTTATCAACACAGTTGAAGCATTAACGAAAGCAGTTAGACCAGTAAACTTTACCGACCTTAAATATTTTTTTCTGGCAGATTTGTGGGATAATTTTGTTATTGTACCCACGAAAAATGGCCATGCTATATCGAATTCGGCATGGGTAATTTTAGCAGCAAGCTTTGTTGGAGATAATCCTGTAATCAATGAAGATAAACCATACCTCTATTTGCCTCGTCCACTTGCCGCTAAAGAGCTGATTCACTTAGGAATCAAAAAGAAAGAAACAGGCCAAGCTAAAATATTAGAAGATTTAGAGCGCGAAATAGGCAGTATCTTCGCAATAATAAACCATATGCACTGCTTTGAAGTCCTTGTGCCAAACGTAAATAAAACCGGTATTGAGGTGCTAGAAAGCTACTTATCTTTTTTGCTTGAGCCACTTACACAGAACATAAAAATGGCTGGGAACCTTATAGAAAAAACTAGAGAAAATATTAGTGAAGACGATATAGCACTACTTGTTGTATTAGACGAATGCGAGCAAGCAATTCAACCTTATGAAGAATCAGAAAATAACAAAATAGAAATTAATTTGAGTGACTGTAGAGTGTGGGCTGAATTACTTGTCGAAGCATTAGGTCAATTGCAAACTTTAAAAATGAATATGGCAGCCTCAGTCTGAACTAATTCAACTAATTTAATTCAGACAGATTAACTCATAGAGTATCACTGGTGCCGAAATTTGTTCGCTAACACATTTACTTTTGGGATAAGCTTAAGTTATTAGGTTGACTATTGCTTGTTCTAACCGTTTGAACTGTAGCTAATCTATTGGCAAGCCAAGGTTCAGCATTTGATTGCAGCTCAAGTGGAGTATTGCCGTTATTAAGCAGCACTGTTTGCTCCAGACAAATATGTTTACTTTCACTAGAATAACACTCAGCACTTAAGATGCAATTTTTTAAGTTAAAATGATAAAATTACACATTAAGCCCTAAACCACTTCGTTCAAATCCTGTAAAGCCATAAATCGGAACCCCGCAAGCGGGGCCCCCTTGCTACGCAACCCTTCGGGCGATTTCTAGCTTGACTGGCTTTTCTCTACATAGTTCGTGTTGGCCATGAGGTATGGCGCGCCTTTAGGCGGCAAGCGCCTAAAACTTACCAACCTCATAGCGATAGGGGCTTATATGAAATCTATGGACTTTATAAACAAGGCTAAAAAAGTAGAATTTGCTGATATAGCAAGGTCGGCAAAGCCGATTGAACGTACCACTCTTAAACACGTTCGATCTAGCGATAAATGTTACCTGGTTAAAGCTGGCCGTAAGTTACAATTTTGGATCACTCGTGATGATTGCTTGTTGTCTGTGAATGCCTCTCTGCACTCACCATTTTGTGTTTGTACTGATGCAGATAGTTAGATATGTTTCCCATATCCCAACTTTCCCAGTTAGAAATTAAGCATTTTTTAATTTTTTTGATAAATTTTTTTTCGATTTTTTTATGGTGAGTACACTGGTGAGTAAGAGGGTTTCAAAACGGGCCAGAAACACATTGTAGGTCTTGATATAGTTGAATTTGTGAAATTTAAAACGATAAACAGATCCAGAATATTGAATAAGATTTTTTAAATATTTGGACTTACTTAAGCTTACTAAGCCCCTGTAAATAGGGGCTTTTATATTTCAGCAAAGTTTACGCCACCCTACTAGATTATAAATTCTCAGTGACTGTTCTGTCCGTACAGCTTTGCTGCGGCACTTATTACTGAATGGCTCTTCCAAAGTCTCTCGAATATAGGACATTGGTCACTTTTCAAGTCCACATATACTTAATTGTTACATCCTCATTTTGCTCAAATGAGTAAAATTCATCTCCTTTATTGTTGTTTTGACACTATGGTTCTGGCTAACAAATCCCTGTACTCGTCAAGCCGAAACTCTGCACGAAAATAGCATACCAGCATCAAGACCCTGGAAAACAACGCAACAACATTAAAAATAAATCCCCCTAGTAAACCTCTAATCACACATAAAGAAACCACATAAATTCACATAATCCAACAAGGATACCTGACTCAGAACATGTGAAATATTAATGACAAATATGTTTACTTTAAGTTACCTGGTAGCTAGTCTTGAATTTAGTTTTTCTAATATACTACTGTCACTCAAAGGAATTGTTCTTATGTCAAAACCATCAAAGAAAAAGTCATTAACGCTAGCTGGAGCATCACTAATCATCCCCGTCCAGGCTATTTCAAATGAAGGAAACACACTTTACGGTGTACCAGACAGCCTGAAAGAATCTGTCGAATTAAATGAAAGTAGTAATACGTTAAGGATAAAAGTCAAAGACTCACAGTTTTCAGATATTGAGAGCCAAATTGATGCACTTATACTACGATTATATGAAGATCCTGATTTCGCCTCAGACTTTTCTTTGAACAAGTCAGATATATATAGAAAAATGGGTATCAATGAGAAGCAGGTTGAGTCTGATCCGAACATTAAGTTATTAGAGCTAATATCTTTACCTGAATTCAGAAGCGCAACTCAAAGGCAGGACTTTGAGCAGCTCCTTTATATAATGATTGATAATGGATTGATAGGAAAAGACGACTTCAGCTCACTGGAAAATAAATACACAAGTTTCTTGCAAGAAAACAAATCAACATATGAAGAGCTGTTTAACAAAAATGGATTATCAAATTTATCTCAAATGCCCGGAAATTTAGACCCCCAAGCTTGTGTTACATGCATATCATTTGCAGCGGTTGCAGTGAACGTTGCCGCAGCCACAAATGTTGTAGCAGCTGTTGTTGCTGTTGTATACGCAGCGGTGTATGTATGGGGAAGCCCCTGTGATGGTGCACCTGAAAGCCTTGAAGATAATAATAGGTTTGGAAGCGTCGCTTTAACAGATAAAAACATTGCGAACAACACAAGTACAGCTTTAAATGCAGCACATTTAGCGGGGATGAATGGGTTTGAGAAATATATATACAGAGATCTTGCCAAGCTAGAAATAAAAGCATTTTATAACGCGGCATTCAATATTGGCTTAATTGAAAATGAAGAGACTCTTGCACTCATAATAGAAGGCGCATTGAGGGAAGTTGACTCCTCCATTGAAGTTTCAAAGCATATCGAAAAATGCCAATAGGTAGGTATAAGAATGGCTATACCATCACCAAAAACACTCACAATACTGCCAACCTACCGCTGCACAGCGGCATGCAAAGAGTGCTGTTTTGAATCGAACCCAAACTTGAAGTCAAGACTAACTCTGGAAGAAATGTCCAGCTGCATTAATGAAGCTGTATCTACATTTCCTCAACTTGAAAACGTTGTGTTTAGTGGAGGAGAGTGCTTCACATTAAAAGATGATTTATTTAGCTCAATTTCTCTGGTTTCATCTTATGGTTTAAAAAGCAGATGTGTCACCAATGGTTACTGGGCCAAGAAAGAAAGTAGCGCTATGAAAATAGCGAAAGCACTTTCAGATTCTGGTTTATATGAAATTAATTTCAGCACGGGCTTGGATCATCAGGAATATGTAGATGAAAAGTCAATCATAAATGCTGTTAAAGCTTGTGCAAGCTTTAATATAACACCGCTAATAATGGTTGAAAAGGACTCTGAAGACTCCAGATGTAGAGCATCTCTTGAAGAAAATGCAGAAATTAAATCTTTATTAGATAACAATAAGCTCACAATAAGTAGTAATACATGGATGCCTTTTCAAAAAGATTATGTTGATCGAGGATTCCAAATTTCACCTGAAGAACTTGAGACAGGGTGCAATCAGGTTTTTGAGAATATCGTCATTACACCACACGGCAGGGTTTCAAGCTGCTGCGGACTGACATTCGAACATATAAAAGAGATGAAGATTGGCCACATTTTCGAGAATGAGTTTTTAAAAAAAGCTCACCAATCGCAACTCGAAGACTTTTTGAAAATATGGATAAAGATAGATGGTCCTGCTAAAATCATTTCCCTACTCATGGGTGACGATTACGCTGAAAGCAATATTGGGACCGTCAGCCATAATTGCCAGGCTTGTGTATACTTGCACAAAGATAAACAAATAATCGCTAAGCTAAAGCAAAGGTATGCGGAATTTTTGCCGAGTGTGATGTTCAGGTATAAGGCTAAGATTCGAGTAGACTCACGTTTAGAGCATAGGAGCAGACATGGAAGATTATTATAATGTTCAGTATGGCTTTTCATTTTTATATATAATTTGCCTAGTTATTTTCATTGCGCTCTTTATAATAAAAACAAGTACTATTACATCATACTTTTTATTTGCTATCTCTGTAGCAATTGCTGTGAACTTTTATAGTCTAAGCATAACTATTGCAAATAGCACAATAAGCTGGAGGATGGGAATTGGTTTTATTTCAGGTACTGTTGATATTGAGCAAATTGAACACGTTGACTCCGTAACTAACCCTTGGTATTCAGGCTGGGGGATCAGAGAGATTAGCAATGGTAAACTCTACAATGTGTCAGGGTTTGAGGCCGTGCATATCACATTAAAGAATGGTAAGAACATTCGTTTGGGAACAAATGAACCCGACAAACTTCAATCTGCGATCCAAAATCAGCTACCTCAATAACTAACGTGGCAACAACCCTTAATCCCTTCCCTGGTTTTGTGGTGAGTTCAAATAAGTGTTCTCACCCAAAGCCCAGTATTCATAGTAGAAGAGCTCTTCCATTCGAAGCGTAAAATGGATTAAAAACTAAGCTAATCGAATACCTCAATATATCGCCATTGCAGAAATACGTAGTGATTAGTCAGGATGTCACCGACGAGACCGTTTACCGCAAACGCGATGACTGTCGCTCTGTGCATCACTTTATAGGCGAAGAGATACACTTTGACTCCATTGACTTCACGATTGCGGTTGAGGATATCTACCAGCGCGTACAAAACGAAGATATGCAAACCTATCTGGCAGAGCAAAACGCCGCTGACCCCGGGTAATTTGTTTGAATGCCATCCGTTAACGACTGGTTTCTTATGCAACTCTCCCAAACTGAAGCACTATTACATTGTCCAGTGCGATCTCTACTTCGCAGCCAATTTATGTATATCTTCATGAAAAAAGCGCTGAATGCACTTTTTGTTTTAGCAATTAAGCAGGCTTTAGCCACCACAGCTCTTTTTCGGATCCGGGTGAGCCACCTGGACTCTGTCTGGTAAATCAGGGCTCCCCCATGAACCATGCACTTTTTTCAGGCTTTCTGTTTGTAATTGCTTCATATTGCCTGACATCCTCCATTCGTCGTTATTTAGATGGATTACCCGCCCTCTGCATAATGATGTCGATTACTATCATAAACGTTATTCTCCAAAGGTATCGCCCAAATTTTTAGTTTCCTGCTCGCTAATAAGCCTTTTCACGTTCTACAAATTACTCTCTGGAATTTGCCGTCATTGAGTACGCAAATAACGCTAAACTAATTCATCATGTGAAACAGCAACATCAGTTTATCTCGCACATATAGCTTGAGCGGCAAACCTTACTCTTTCTTTGCCCTCGCCCATTGACCTGTCTATAACTTCATAGTTTATCGTTTTCGTTTGTTACAGCCTGACTGCGCTTATTTTTGGCCAGTCTGGCATACATAAAGAGGAGCCGGATTTAATGTATCGGATTTCGGAATTGGCGGCACAACTGGGTTTAACGCGTTCTACTTTGTTGTATTACGAAAAGCGCGGGTTGATCTGTGGCAGCCGGGCCAGCAATGGTTATCGGGTTTATAGCGAGCTGGACTTACAAAAGCTCAGACTACTGCAGCAACTACAGGCTGGCGGACTGACGCTGAGTGAATGCAAACAGGCGCTGGAGGCCAGGCTAGATCGCACTGTACTCAGCAACAGGCTCGCTGAGCTGGAAACCGAAATTGCACATAAGCAGCAGGCGCATACTTTGTTGTCTGCGCTGCTTGGGCGCGGTTCACTGCGCGACTGGCATGCACAGGCCGATAAACTGGCACCCGATGCACACAGAAACTGGCTTGAACAACAGGGGTTTGATGAACAACAAACCCTGTACTTAAAATGGTTATCAAAAGACATGAACGAACACGATACTTATATGGCCGACTTTATGGCGGTCTTTCATCGGCTGGAACGCTGGGGACCCGGCAGTAATACCGATACACGCAAGGCGTTAACGCACATTCCTTTTGCACCACACACCGTGCTGGATATTGGCTGTGGTAAGGGCTTTGCTACTGAGTTACTGGCACAACAGACACAGGCGCAGATCACGGCAGTGGATAATGAAGCTCAGGCAATCGACAGTCTGGCGGCGCGACTAAAACACGCGGAACTGGATAAGCGCGTCACCCCCCTGTGCGCCAGTATGACCGCACTGCCCTTCCAGAGCGGCAGTTTTGATCTGCTCTGGGCTGAAAGCTCCGCCTATATAATGGGCTTTGAAGCGGCGCTGAATGCCTGGCGCCCGCTTCTGCGTTCAGCCGGTTGCCTGATGGTCAGCGATCTGGTGTGGTTAAACGAGACGCCCTCTCAGGAGGCAATCACCTTCTGGCAACAGGAATACCCGGATATGCAAACAGTTGCTGTACGGCTCGCACAGATTGAGCAGGCCGGTTTTCGGGTCTTGAGCCACTTTACGCTGAGTGAGCAGGCCTGGGCAGACTATTATGGACCACTCAAAGCTGAAGTTGAACAACGACTGAGCCACCAGCCAGATTCCGCTGCGCTTCAGGACATGGCCCGGGAAATTGCCATCTACGAGCGTTACCTGGGCGAGTTCGGCTATCAAATGTTTGTGCTGCAACGCAGCGATTGAACACGGTGAGGCTGGTAAGTTAGGTGATATGGCTTTAAAATAACTCTTTTGGACAACCAGCGGTGTGGCCACATTCACATCGCTGTACTGCAACCCTATAGGTCTGACGTATGCCACATCAAAATCGCGGTAATTTGTTTATTCTTTCAGCGCCCTCTGGTGCCGGAAAGTCAAGTTTGATTAAAGCCCTGCTGGAAAGACAAGATAAAGTCAGGGTCTCGGTGTCACATACAACTCGCGCGCCTCGCCCAGGTGAGAATAATGGCGAGCACTACCACTTTGTTTCTGTGGATGAGTTTAAAACACTTATCAACCAGAATGACTTTTTCGAATGGGCGCAGGTTTTTGATAACTACTACGGCACCTCTAAACAAGCCATCGAAAACCAGCTTGCACAAGGTATTGACGTATTCATGGACATTGACTGGCAAGGTGCCCGTCAGGTTCGTGAACTGCTGCCTGAAGTAAAAACCATCTTCATTCTGCCGCCGTCAAAGCAGGCACTGGAAGAGCGTTTAAACAACCGTGGGCAGGACTCTCAGGAAATCATTGCCTCGCGTATGGAGCAGGCCAAATCTGAATGCTCTCACTACAATGAATTCGACTACCTGCTGGTCAACGATGACTTTGAGACTGCCCTGAATGAACTGGAGCACATCGTCGTGGCTGCACGTCTGGAGCTGAAAAAGCAACAGGTGAGCCAGCAGGCTTTGATAGCAGAACTGCTGAAGTAAGTCACATCCGCGGCTGACTGTTCCGTGTTTCGCACTGGCTGCAAAGATTGCAGCCACGTAAAGCCGTAACGACCCGATATTTTTTAACCATGTACTTGGCGAATCCGGCGCTTTTTAGTAGACTAGCCCTTTGCTAAATGTATTGAATTTTTTGGAGTGCTTCGATGGCTCGCGTAACAGTAGAAGACGCAGTAGATAAAATTGGTAACCGTTTCGACCTAATTCTTGTTGCAGCGCGTCGCGCTCGTCAGATTGCAGTCGGTGGTAAAGACCCTCTGGTTGAAGCTGAAAATGACAAGCCAACCGTAATCGCATTGCGCGAGATCGAAAAAGGCATGGTCACCAGCGATTCACTGGACATGATCGATCGCGAAGAGCAACAAACTCAGGAAGCTGCAGAGCTTGCTGCTGTTGCTGCAATTGTGGGTGGCAATCGCTAATCCACTGCGACCAGTACGACGATAACGCAGCTTTATAGCTGGCGTTATTGTTTCTGCAGCACAGGCCACTGAACACCTCTATCTAGACTAATAAATGTGTTAGTCGATTGGCTTCGACGTCAATTCATCGTATATTCAGTACTTAACTTATTATTAATACCAATCAAATGTCATACCAACCAAGGTAAAGGTGTTATAGCCTGACTGCAGGTAGGTTAATACGCATTTGATATAACTTCGCTGGAACATTGGAGTGTGAATGTATCTGTTTGAAGGCTTAAAGAAAAAAATATCAGAGTATCTGTCACCCGAAGATGTGGAACTGGTGCAAAAAGCCTACGTGGTTGCCCGCGAAGCGCATGAAGGGCAAACCCGCTCCAGCGGCGAGCCTTATATTACTCACCCGGTTGAAGTCACCCAGATCCTGGCCAGCATGAAGCTGGACCACGAAACACTGATGGCAGCATTGATGCATGATGTGATTGAAGACACCGACTTCAGCCAGACCGATCTGGCCGAAATCTTCGGTGATACAGTTGCCGAACTGGTGGCGGGTGTCAGTAAGCTGGACAAACTCGACTTTAAAGATAAAAAAGAGTTTCAGGCCGAAAACTACCGTAAAATGATCATGGCCATGACCCAGGATATCCGGGTGATCCTCATCAAACTGGCCGACCGCACCCACAACATGCGCACGCTGGGCTTTTTACGTCCGGAAAAACGCCGCCGGATAGCCCGTGAAACCCTGGAGATCTTCGCGCCTATCGCCAATCGTCTTGGTATCCATGACATTAAGAACGAACTTGAAGACCTTGGCTTTGCGGCCTTATACCCGATGCGTCACAGAGCACTAAAATCAGAAGTGGCCAAAGCGCGGGGTAACCGTAAAGAAGTGATCAGCAATATCCAGTCAGAGATAGAGTCTCGTCTGGAAGAAGCTGGCATTGATGCATCGGTCAGTGGCCGTGAAAAGCACCTGTACAGCATTTATAAAAAGATGCTCAACAAAGAGCTGCTGTTCAACGAAGTGATGGACATTTACGCTTTTCGCATCAACGTCAACAGCATAGATACCTGCTACCGGGTATTGGGTGTGGCACACAACCTGTATAAGCCCATAGAAACCCGTTTTAAAGACTACATTGCTGTACCTAAGACCAATGGTTATCAGTCACTGCATACCTCTTTGGTTGGGCCGCACGGTATTCCAGTGGAGATCCAGATCCGCACCCATGATATGGATCACATGGCTGATAAAGGGGTTGCGGCGCACTGGATGTACAAAAAGTCTGGCGACACAGCGGGCCATACCGCACAGCAACGTGCCAGACAATGGATGCAAAGCCTGCTTGAATTGCAACAAAGTGCCGGTTCATCGTTTGAATTTGTCGAAAACGTAAAGACCGAGCTGTTCCCGGAAGAAATTTATGTCTTTACGCCGGATGGCCGCATCATCGAATTACCCATGGGTGCAACGGCTGTCGATTTTGCCTATGCCGTTCATACCGACGTAGGGAACACCTGTGTTGGCGCGCGCGTCAACCGTAAGCCTTATCCGCTCAGCAAAGCGCTGGACACAGGGCAAACTGTCGAGGTGATCACCAGCTCTGGCGCGCACCCCAATGCCACCTGGTTAAACTTTATTGTCACAGGTAAAGCGCGTCTGGGCGTACGTAATTACCTTAAGAGCCAGCACCAGGAAGAGTCTATCCTGCTGGGTCGACGCTTACTTGACTCCGCACTGGGTGAGCATAAGCTGGATGATATTCCAACCGAACAGATAGACAGAGTACTGGAAGAGCATGACCTGAATACCGTGCTTGAGCTGTTAGTGGAAATTGGCAACGGCAACATCATGAGTATGCTGGTTGCAAAACGCCTGCTACAAGCCGATGATGAAATCGAGAGCCTGGCACAAAAAGCCAAAGCGCCGATCATTGGTACAGAGGGTATGCTGGTGACTTATGCCAAGTGTTGCCGGCCTGTCCCGGGTGATGACATCACCGCCTATGTTAGCCAGGGCAAGGGCTTAATGGTCCACCGTCAGGAATGTAAAAACATTAAAGGCTGGCAAAATGAACGTGCCAAGTACTTTGTGGTAAAGTGGGAAGATAACCCCGAAAAAGAATACATCGCAGCACTGCGGGTTGAGATCATCAACCACCAGGGTGCGTTGGCCAAATTAACCAATGTGGTTGCAAGCACACAAGCCAATATAGTGGAGATTGCAACCGAAGAAAAAGAGAGCAACCTGTACGTGATTGATCTGGGTGTTACCGTCAAAGACAGGATCCACGTTGCAAATATTATGCGCCGGATCCGGGTAATGCCAGATGTACAACGTGTAACCAGGAAGCGATAAAGGAAAGACAATGAATAAAGCCATTATTTCAACCGATCAGGCGCCGGCAGCAATCGGCACCTACAGTCAGGCAGTTAAAGTCGGTACGGCGGTTTACCTTTCGGGGCAGATCCCTTTGGTGCCTGAAACAATGGAAGTGATCTCAGAAGACTTTGCAGAGCAAACACAACAGGTATTTAAAAACCTGACTGCCGTGTGTGAAGAAGCGGGCGGCCAATTGCAGGACATGGTCAAGGTCAATATCTTCCTGACTGACTTAAGCAACTTTGCTACCGTCAATGAGATCATGAGTCAGCACTTTAAAACGCCCTACCCGGCGCGTGCTGCTATCGGCGTAAAAGAGCTGCCTAAGGGCGTACAAATTGAGATTGATGGCATCATGGAGCTGCCTTCAACCAACTAAGACACCGAGTGTATTAGTTATATTACTCAAGCCCGCTTAATGCGGGCTTTTACTTATCTGTACAATGATTTTTCATGCGCTTAACTTTGATCTTAAACACTTGACCGCATACTATTAATTTAGCAATCTGGTGTTATACGAAGCACTTTGTGCAATCTTGGTAACGCCGCATTTTTTGGCAATTTGAGGTATTCATTATCGTAGTTGGTTTAAAGCAATAAGGATAAGCCTGTGTTTAAACTCGCAAAAAATGGCAATATATTGATGGACGTCGCGGCTGCGTCGCCCCCCAGTGCAGCGTTTGTGGTTGAAGCACTCGAGCGCTCACCCTATGCTGACTGCGCAATTGATCATGAATCCATTGCAGCTTACTTCAAACAAGATACGCCTGTCACTCAGCTGATTGTGGCACAACAAAAAGATGCCCATATCGAAGTCGCATTGAGCGACGACAAAATGCAGGCCATCGCCAAACTCACCACCGCACAGGGTGGTAAAATGATCAGCCTGGAGGATGCCAAGCGCGCCATAGTCAAAGTCGGTGTCACCCGGGGCTACAAACAAGTCTATCTGGAAAACTTGCTCAAACAGCAACTGGAGTCTCTGCCAGGCACAGAAGTCACAGGCATCGTTGCTCAGGGGCGTCCGCCCGAAAATGGCATACCTGCCAAGCTGATGCCACATGTACAAACGCTTAAAGAACGCCTGAAACAACCCAAGTTACGTGAAGACGGCACCGTTGATATGCGCGATTTTGGCGCACTGGCCAGTGTTGCACCCGGCACCTTACTGGTCACGCAAAGGCCGGCAACCCCAGGCAAAGAAGGCTTTACGGTTACCGGAGACAGCATTGCACCTAAGCCCGGAGATAGCTTTCAGCTGGTTGCCGGTGAAGGTACCGAGATTTCCCCAACCAATCCCCTGCAGCTGATCTCAACCATTGCTGGTTGTCCGTCCGATGTGCCGAATGGCATGCGGGTAGACGATATCTTTACCATCAGTGACGTCAACGTACGCAGCGGCCACATTGAATTTAGCGGCAGTGTGCTGGTTACCCATAATGTCGACCCGGGCATGAAGATCAAAGCGCACGGCGATATCACCGTCATGGGGACCGTAGAATCGGGAGAATTAATTTCCGATGGCAACATCGAAGTACGTGGCGGTGTGATTGGTCACCTGGATCATCGCAACGACGATCAGGGGCTCACCTGCCGTCTGATTGCCAAAGGCGATGTCCAGATCACCCATGGTCAATACACCTATCTGGAAGGGCAGAATGTCTTTATCCAGAAACAAAGTAATCACTGTGATATCAAAGCACGTAACCTGTTACAGGTTGGCCTGGACGAATCCCCTAAGGGTAAGTTGGTCGGCGGCACCATTTTTGATGCCAAGATGCTGGTGGCGGGCGAAGTAGGCAGCAGCTCAGGTGCGACCATGGCTGTTTACCTGGCACGCAGTGGCATGGAGATAACGGAACGTACCGATCTGTGCCTTAAAGAACTGACTCTGACCGATGAGCAGATCACCAATCTGCAAAAAGCGGTCGAAAAAGCCGATAACGTAAAGGATGCTGAAAAGAAAAAAACCTTGCTGGCCAAAATCGGCGCGACACAAGAACACTATTGTAAGCAGGCCGAAGCGCTGGAACATCAGCTGTCAGAATTAGACCATACTCTGCATGATTTACTCGATAACACCCAGCTGGTGGTGAACACCTCTTTGCACTCAGGTGTCGAGATCCATATTTTCGATAAGGTCTATAAAACCACCCGCAGTTACCCGCCGTGTAGTGCCAGGTTGCTCGAAGGAAAAATAGAAATTGAATTTAAGATGTAAGGGAGCCCCTTGAGGCTCCCTTACTGTGTGTCGCCGTCGCCTCTAAAGTAACCCAGAAACTTCAGTTTTAACATGCTCAGGCCACACACCAACCTGGACCTGACCGATATGTTGCTTTTGTAATAACAACATCACCAAACGAGACTGACCAATACCACCCCCTATGGTTTGTGGCAATGCGCCGGCCAGCAGGCTCTGGTGCCAGTCCTGCTCTAACCTTTGTTCATCCTGCGTCAGACTCAATTGGCGTTGCAGGCTGTCCGGACATACCCGGATCCCCATAGAGGAAATTTCAAAGGCATCTTCGAGCACCGGGTTCCAGACCAGAATATCACCGTTCAACCCCTGATACTGCTCACACGTTGGCGTTGACCAGTCGTCGTAATCCGGTGCTCTGACATCATGGATTTTGCCATCTCCCAGTTCACCGCCGATACCAATCAGAAACACAGCGCCGTACTCCTGAGCAATCGCTTTTTCTCTTTGCTTAGCACTAAAGTCTGGATACATAAGGCGCAGCGCCTCACTGTGTACAAATGTGATTTGCTCCGGTAAAAACGGCGTCAGCCCATATTCAGAAGCCAGTTGCTGTTCAGTTTCACGGATCGCGCCATATAATGTACGAACTGTGTCTTTGAGCTTATCTAAAGAGCGTTCAGACTGTGCACAGATCACCTGCTCCCAGTCCCACTGATCAACATACACGGAGTGTATTGGGGATAGTTTGTCTTCATCCGGGCGCAACGCCTTCATATGTGTATACAACCCCTGCCCAGCTCCAAAGCCATAGTCACCAAGCGTTTTACGCTTCCACTTCGCCAGTGAGTGAACCACTTCATAATCGCTGTCGCTGAGCGTTTTAACTTTAACCTTCACCGCTTTTTCGGTGCCGCTGAGGTTGTCCTGAATACCATCTCCTACCTTTGCCAGGATAGGCGCCTGTACTTCGATCAGGCCTAACTTGTCAGTCAGTTGTTGTGAAAAAAGTGCTTTCGCACGCGCTATTTGTTGTTGTGTTTGCAGATACTGTTGCAACATATCGGTTTCCTCATTCCCAATGGTGTTGAATAACGGTGCAGGCTTGCTGCGTTAAATCTATCCTCAACAAAAATGAGTAAAGATTCAATAGTCCACAACAAAAACACCTTTACACTATTTTTTTCATCAAAAATTAGCTTTAATAATTGTTGAATCAATAATTAGCGTGCGAAATATCCATGGAAAATTATCAAATCGATAATCTCGACCGTTCTATCCTTCATGCCTTAATGGACAATGCCAGAACCCCCTACGCCGAATTGGCCAAGCGCTTTGCCGTCAGCGCGGGAACCATTCATGTGCGGGTCGAGAAAATGAAGCAAGCCGGTATTATAGTCGGCACACGGGTCAGCATAGATGCCAAGCAGTTGGGTTATGATGTCTGTTGTTTTATCGGCGTAAACCTCAAACATGCGCGGGATTACCCGGCTACCATTGAGCAGCTGGAAGGCTTTGAAGAAGTCGTTGAAGCCTATTACACCACAGGCAACTACAGCATTTTTATCAAAGTCATGGCACGTTCTATTGACCATCTGCAGGACGTGCTGATCAATAAGATCCAGACAATCGAGGCCATTCAGTCAACCGAGACCCTGATCTCCCTGCAGGCACCAATAATGCGCGAAGTAATGCCTTAGCGGGGTGCTTTTTGTTATAATCGCCGCAATTTTGTAGTTAAGAGCTGTAATGATGGAAGAAAACCGTTTTCAGCGCGTGAAGCGCATTTTGGATCAACGCCAGACTGATTTAACTGTGTGCCTGGATGAAGTCCACAAGCACCACAATCTGTCGGCCATAGTGCGTACAGCCGATGCGGTCGGCTGCCATCATGTTCATGCGGTATGGCCGCAGGAGCAAAGACGCCTGACCAATAACACCTCAGGTGGCAGTAAAAACTGGGTAGAAACCCATATGCACGATGACATCGATCAGGCCGTTGCCACTATCCGTGCACAAAATCCTGGGATCCAGCTGCTGGCCACCAATCTGAGTGATACAGCCGTGGATTTTCGTGAGATTGATTATACTAAGCCAACGGCCGTTATTGTGGGACAGGAGCGTCTGGGGATCTCAGACAGAGCGCTCGAACACGCCGATCAACACATCGTGATCCCAATGGCTGGTATGGTACAGTCATTAAATGTTTCGGTGGCTGCTGCATTGATCTTATATGAAGCACAGCGTCAGCGCGAAGCCGCAGGGCTATACCAGCGTAACGATATGCTCGACCCGGCAATTAAACACAAACTCTTGTTCGAAGGCTGTCACCCTATCATTGCTAATCGCTGTGTTGAAAAAGGCCTGCCCTACCCAGCTCTGGATGAGGTGGGTGAAATCGTGGCCGATGATGCTTTCTGGAACACACTGAAATTCAGTCAAAAAGGATAATTATGTCTCTTCCCAATTTAGCCCAGTACGCCATAACCGATCTCAAGGGAGTCGGCCCAAAGGCCGCAGAGCGGCTGGCCAAATTGGGGATCCGCAGTGTTCAGGATATGCTCTTTCATCTGCCACTGCGTTATGAAGACAGAGCTAGAACCTATCGCATCGCGGAATTGATGCCACATACCCATGTCAGTGTTGAAGGCGAAATCGAGCAGGCCAACATCACTTTCGGCAAACGCCGTATGCTGGTATGCCAAATCAACGATGGAACAGGCCGTATTACCCTGCGCTTTTTCAACTTCAGCGCCGCGCAGAAAAACACCATGCAGAGCGGCAAAATCATGCGCTGCTTTGGCGAAGTGCGCCGTGGCCGGGTCGGTCTGGAAATGGCTCACCCTGAATACAGTATTCGCGACGAGCTCAGTGAAACACCGCAAGGCGCGGATACACTCACGCCGGTTTATCCGACCACTGAAGGGCTAAAGCAACTAAGCATTCGAGCCATTGCCGAGCAAGCTATCGCATTGCTGCAAAAATATGATATTGAAGATCACCTGCCCGCTCAGTTCAGACCCAATCAGCTGAGCTTGAAAGAAGCCTTACTCACACTCCATCAGCCGCCTCAGGATGTGGCACTGGATCAGCTTGAACTCGGTCAGCACCCGGCGCAACAGCGGCTGGCGTTTGAAGAATTGCTGGCGCAAAACCTTAGCCTGCTGCAACTCAGACAGCAAGGTCAGGCCGTCAAGGCGGTATCGCTGCCGCCGAATAATATGTTAGAAACAGAGTTTCTGGCCCAGCTGCCCTTTAAACCCACTTCAGCACAAAGTCGAGTCGTGGCTGAAATTAAAGGGGATCTGCAACACCCTTTTCCAATGATGCGGCTGGTACAGGGTGACGTAGGCTCAGGTAAAACCCTGGTTGCAGCACTGAGCGCACTCACGGCCATTGCCAAAGGCTATCAGGTCGCTCTGATGGCCCCCACAGAGATTTTATCAGAGCAGCATAATATCAACTTTCAGAACTGGTTTGCCGCACTGGGCATAGAAGTGGTGTGGCTGGCAGGCAAGACCAAAGGCAAAGAGCGCGAGCGCGTGCTGGAACGCATCAGCTCAGGCCAGGCGCAAATGGTCGTTGGCACGCATGCACTGTTTCAGGAGCAAGTGCAGTTTAGTAATCTGGCCCTGATCATCATTGATGAACAACACCGTTTTGGTGTTCACCAGCGCCTGTCGTTACGCGAAAAGGGCAAGTTTAACGACTGCTACCCGCACCAGCTGGTCATGACGGCAACACCCATCCCACGCACGCTGGCGATGACTGCCTATGCCGATCTGGAAACCTCAGTGATCGATGAGCTACCACCCGGGCGCACACCAATCACAACCGTCGCCGTCCCGGATACTCGCCGCGATGAGGTGATTGAGCGTGTTCGACGTGCCTGTATCGAACAGCAGCGCCAGGTGTACTGGGTATGTACTTTGATTGATGAGTCCGAAGCTTTGCAATGCCAGGCGGCAGAAGATACCGCAGAACAACTCACCAAAGCGCTGCCCGAGCTCAATATCGCACTGGTTCATGGCCGTATGAAGGCACAAGAAAAGCAGCAGATCATGCAAGACTTTAAGCAGGCAAAAAGCCATGTGCTGGTTGCAACCACTGTGATAGAAGTCGGGGTAGATGTCCCCAATGCAAGCCTGATCATTATAGAAAATCCAGAGCGGCTTGGATTGGCACAACTGCATCAGTTACGAGGCCGGGTTGGCCGGGGAGACATCGCTTCGCATTGTTTGTTGCTTTATCATGCACCTTTGTCAGCAACAGCGCAAAAGCGCCTGGGCGTGCTGCGTGACAGTAATGATGGCTTTGTGATTGCCGAGCGGGATCTGGAGATCCGCGGGCCCGGAGAGGTCCTGGGCACTCGTCAGACGGGGCTGGCGGAACTGAAAATAGCCGACTTAAGCCGGGACAAAGTGCTACTACCACAAGTTCGCAGTCTGGCTTTTACTATACTCCAACAACACCCACAAGCCGTTGAGCCACTGGTCCAGCGCTGGTTGCCTGACCGCAGTGAGTTTGCCATGGCTTAGTCATAACTAAGCCAGAATTACCTAAACGTCTCAGAACGTTCAATGACTTCAATCTGATAGCCATCGGGATCGGCAATAAAGAAAAAGCGTGCCACCAGAGTATCGCCATTATAAAACGACTTCATCTCCTTAGGCTGGTAACCTAGCACCTCTGCCTTTGCATGCACAGGTGCTAAATCATCAACGACAACTGCTATATGACCATAGCCATTCCCCAACTCATATGGCTGCTGCGTATCATGATTCCAGGTCAGCTCCAGTTCAAACTCTGCTTCTTCATTCCCGAGATAAACCAGACTAAAGTGCTCAAACTCAATACGCCTGCGCTCGCCGAGTGCCAGTACATCATGATAAAATGCCAGAGATTTTTGCAGATCCATTACCCGAACCATGCTGTGAATGAGTTTTGCCATCAAGGAGTCCTCTATGTGTGAATTGTATGCCGCGGCCGATCCCGCCAGCTATGAAGTAATACGCCGCTCAATGCGGATTCAGGGGGCTGTGACCAGCCTGGCACTAGAGCGTCGGATCTGGGATCTGTTACAGGAGATCGCCACCAAAGAGCAGCTCAGTGTGGCCGAATTTGTTTCCACCCTCTATCAGGAAGTACTGATGCGTCAGGGGGAAGTAAAAAACCTTGCTTCTCTGTTGCGTATCACCTGTTTAACCTACTTATCCGATCTTACGTCTGATCGCCGCTAAAGGGGTAGTATCTGGTTACTACATTGACATTAGACTTTTGCTTATTAGCAAAAGCCGATACACTGATCTCGATTCATTCTTAGTAATCCTTTGAATTGTGTGAACTATTTAGGCACAAGGTATAGCGCAATCATATGAAATCTCATTTAGGCCGACGCGCATTTTCCAACATGGAGCTGTACACCCTGTTTAACGGCTACATTTATGGTGACGAAAAACAAAAGCGTGAGCAGCCAAAGCATTGGCACTTCTGGCTACCTGTGCTGGCATATTATACCGGGGCCTACAGTGACGAAATTGGCAACCTGACGCTCTCTGATATCAGTAAACAAGAGCAGGTTCGTGGCTTTACGTTTCATACACACGGTAAATTGCAGGCCCGGTTTGTACCGATCCATCCAGCCCTGTGGCATGCCGGATTACAAGATTATCTGCACTTTGTAGAACAACAAGGCCAGACCCGGCTAATGTTTGATTTGCCAGCCAAGTCGGGGCGCTTCAGTGAGAAAGTCAGGATCTGGTTTTCCGGAGAGGGCGAGCGTCTTGGCTATTTGCAAAAGTGCGGTCTGCCCAATGTGGATCAGCAAGGCATGAAAACTGCTATCAGTAGCCTGAGATTAAACTTTGAGCAGCAGATACACATCTCCGCCATTCAGCAGGGCAACAAAGCCGCTATGTTCTATCTACTGGGGCTGAAACAGGATGGCCAGATCCTCACTCAACCCAAAGCGCATCAGCTCAAACAAGTGCTTACGCAAGTCAGAGTCATTAACCCCAACATTCACTGGCAACGCTTTACAGAGCGTCATGGCCAATAACTTGGCAAGCTCTGTGCGCTCAACCTGTACCAGGTGCTAAACACACAAAAAACCCGACATTGAGTCGGGCTTTCGTATCATGGCGGATGAGGTTACAGTGCTTTTACGAACTCACTGAAATCTTCGCCCAGTTTTTCATCACGCATTGCGTACTGAACGATAGCTTTCAGATAACCCAGCTTATCGCCGCAGTCATGAGCCCGGCCACTCATGTGGAATGCTTCAACGGTTTCACTTTCCATAAGCATATCAATTGCATCAGTTAGCTGGATCTCGCCTCCGGCTCCCAATGGCGTACGCTCAAGCAAAGGCCAGATATTACGTGATAATACATAGCGACCCACAACGGCAAGGTTGGAAGGCGCTTTATCAACAGGCGGCTTCTCGACCATGTGATTGATTGGTGCACTCTCGCCAGGCTTTAGCTCAACGCCCTGGATGTCTGCAATACCGTACTTGTTGACGTCTTGTTGAGGAACCGGCTCAAGCATAATTTGACTTAGCTTAGTGTCTAAGAAACGTTTGACCATAGCCGCCAGGTTCTCATTACTTTGATCTGCCGTATACTCATCCAGGATCACATCAGGTAAGACAACCACGAAATCGTCATCACCAACAATAGGCTTTGCGCACAAGACCGCATGACCAAGCCCTTTTGCTTCGCCCTGCCTAACATGCATGATAGTAACGCCTTCAGGACAAATTGAACGAACCTCTTCCAGCAGAGTACGCTTAACCCGCATTTCCAGTGTTGCTTCCAGTTCAAAACTGGTATCAAAGTGGTTCTCAATCGCATTCTTTGACGAATGGGTCACCAAGACGATTTCGGAAATGCCCGCAGCTGCGCACTCTTTCACTATATATTGAATAAGAGGTTTATCGACTAAAGGCAACATTTCCTTGGGGATAGCCTTCGTCATAGGCAACATCCGCGTACCAAGTCCAGCTACAGGAATTACAGCTTTCATAGTTCATCCATTATTACATAAAATGGCGGAAGAATTTCTCACCATAAGAATAGTTGTGTGACAGAGTATTCTAATCGAATCCGCTGGCAGTGCAAGTTTAATAATATCCCTTTTATAGCTGTGGAAATAAAAAATGCCCGCTCACTCTAAAAGTGTCGGGCATTTCTAAATACTTTAATATTTTCAGACGCTAAGTCCGACAGAGTTCTTACAGACCAGCACGCTTTTTAATAGCTGCGATCAAAGCTGAACCACCATGGCCGTTGCTCTCAGCCCAGGCGATGTCAGCGCCATCAGATAATGCACTTTTAGGTAAGCTTTTAACGATAAACTCGCCTGCATCCACCGCGTTATTAGCGATTGCATGGCGCAGCATGTTATTACCATTACACTGAACTGAATCGTACACGTTACGGATTTTAACCCGTGAGCTCTTTAGCGTGCTGCGGATACGTCTTTTATCGTCAGCCGCAATATATTCACACAAAGACACTGCTAACTGATCGTTTGCTTTGCTCGCAAAACTTACGGTTAATGCCGAAACGCCAAGACTCACACCAATAACTAAAGGAATTACTTTCATCACCAATCACCTAGTACTTTTTTCGTAAGAACAAACGCTCAATATTGTATCAACCAATACAATTGTTAGCAACAAAGTTATATTCCTTTATTTAGAGTTACGAACTTATAACTATACAAATTTTTCTCATCTGCTTCATATGTTTCGCTTGCAATTTCTTGCCACTCACCGGCCTGAGAGTGGTCAGGAAAACGCGTGTCGCCAGAAACATCCAAGTCGATGTATGTTAAATAAAGCCGATTACTTAAGGGTAGAAACTGTTCATAAATATTTCCACCTCCAATGATCATAACTTCCTCACACCCGTCAACTAAAGCCAACGCATCTTGCGGTGATGAAACTACCTCAATGCCCTCAGCACGGTAATTTTGGTTTCGACTGATCACAATATTTCGTCTGCCAGGAAGAGGACGACCAATAGATTCGAATGTTTTGCGCCCCATAACCACAGGTTTATTCAAGGTGACGGCTTTAAAATGTTTCAAGTCGGCCGGTAAATGCCAGGGCATAGCGTTATCATCGCCGATGATACGTCCGTTTGCCATCGCTGCAATCATTGATATTATCACAATACACTCCACTCATACTTTTATACTAAAAAAGGGCCAGAGGCCCTTTTTGTATCAACCCGCTTAGTGAGACGCTAAGACGGACCGCGCTTATCTTTCGTAGACGACTTCTACGTCGTAATCATCTTCGTCCCAGTCATCCCAGTCATCATCGTTATCCTGAGTTGCCTGACGGTGGTAGGTATCCCATTTGAACTCGACTTCTTCCTGCTCTTGCTCTTCGAACTTATCGCGTGGCATGCTATCCAGCAGGCCTTGAATGTCGTAGCACAACTGCTGTGTATTAAACTTATTGGCAGCAGAGATACGATACACCTGTTCAGCATCCAGCTCTTCGGCAATACGCTGACAAACCTCTTCTAACTCATCCTCTGCTAGCAGGTCTATTTTATTCAACACCAGCCAACGCGGCTTGTTGGCAAGTTTTGGGCTGTACTGATGCAGCTCATTGATGATTGCGAACGCATTATCCACTGGGTCTGTGCCATCAACTGGCATGACATCGACAACGTGCAGCAATACACGGCAACGCTCTAGGTGCTTCAGGAAGCGGATCCCCAGGCCTGCACCATCTGATGCGCCTTCAATCAAACCCGGAATGTCGGCAATCACAAAGGATTTGTTCGCTTCAGGACGTACTACACCCAAATTTGGCACCAAAGTCGTGAATGGATAATCAGCCACTTTAGGCTTAGCAGCCGATACACTGCGAATAAAGGTTGATTTACCTGCATTTGGCAAGCCTAGCAACCCAACATCGGCTAGCAACATCAGCTCCAGCTTCAGGTTTCGCACTTCGCCAGGCGTGCCCAGTGTTTTCTGTCTTGGCGCACGGTTTGTGCTCGATTTAAAGCGCGTGTTACCTAAACCATGATAACCGCCTTTAGCGACCAGTAGTTTTTGTCCATGCTTAGTCAAGTCACCCAGGCACTCCTGCGTATCAACATCAGTTACACGCGTCCCTTCCGGTACTTTCAGGATTAAGTCGGTGCCCTTTTTACCCGTCATATTACGGCCATGACCATTGGTACCTCGCTCGGCACGGTGGAACCGCTCAAACTGATAATCAATCAGGGTATTGAGGTTTTCGTCTGCTTCAAGATAAACGCTACCTCCGTCTCCGCCGTCGCCCCCATCCGGGCCACCGTCGGGTACAAATTTTTCGCGGCGAAATGAAACGACACCGCTTCCACCGTCTCCGGCTTCCGCGCGGATCTCTACTTCATCGACAAACTTCATGGTTACTCTCTTACTGGTTGTTCAGCACCTGCTATTATAGCAAGTTCATAGCGGCTTGATCAGCATGGGCAAATGCCTAACTACCGGTCTGTGGCGCGTATTTGACAGGAATAAGGTTAGAGCAAAATTCAGGCTCTGCTCTATAAAAACAAAAAACCCCGCCTAAGCGGGGTTTTTCAGTATTCTTTTACCGATTACTCAGCAATGATGCTAACGTATTTACGGTTTAAAGGACCTTTCTGCTCAAAAACAACTTTACCGTCTGCTTTTGCGAAGATTGTGTGGTCTTTACCGATACCTGCGTTAGTACCAGCGTGGAACTTAGTACCACGTTGACGAACAATGATGTTACCCGCTAGTACAGATTCACCACCGAAACGCTTAACACCTAAGCGTTTACTTTCTGAATCGCGACCGTTACGAGTACTACCAGCTGCCTTCTTATGTGCCATCTTTCTGTACCTCTAAATTAAGCGCTAATGCCAGTGATTTTAACTTCAGTGAACCACTGACGGTGGCCCATCTGCTTACGAGAATGCTTACGACGTCTAAATTTAACGATCTTAATTTTCTCGCCACGACCGTGAGATACAACTTCAGCTGTAATCTTACCACCGTTTACGAACGGCGCACCGATCTCGATTTTTTCACCATCAGCTACAAGAAGTACTGAATCAAATTCAATTGATGCACCAGTCTCAACGTCTAGTTTCTCTAGACGAATTGTTTGACCTTCAGTCACACGGTGCTGTTTACCACCACTTTGGAAAACCGCGTACATAATTAACTCCGTCTGTGCGCCCTCAAATCGACGCAACTTAATATTCTTCAATAGGGCGCGAAGTTTACGCTAATGTGCTACTTCGCGCAAGCCCTAGATCGCAAATAAATGAATAAAAAATAGCTAACTTGAGGGCGTAATAATATTTTCATTTATTCTAACGAATAGGTGTGATAAGCCAAGCTCTTTTTTGCTTTTTCAACATCGGAGTTCTGATCAGAAACAACCGATAAGTGCAAAAAACATACAAAAGCACTGATTTTTTAACCTCTCTTACGGCAAGTTATCGAGTCACGGTGAATTTTAATGTACACTTGCGGCTCGAACATCCCTGAATGAGGCTTTAGCTCGGAGCGTTATGGATATCAAAGCGATCCAGAGATTGATTGAGCAAGACATGCTTGCCGTTAATCGACTTATCAGCGACCAAATGCAATCTGACGTCGCATTGGTTAATCAACTTGGCTTATATATAGTCAATAGTGGTGGCAAACGGATCCGCCCTATGCTGGCACTTTTGGTGGCCAAAGCATTAGGGTATCAGGGCGATAAGCACATTACACTGGCGACCATCATTGAATTTATCCACACCGCAACTTTGTTGCATGATGATGTGGTTGACGAGTCTGCCCTGCGCCGTGGTGAACCAACTGCCAACGCTGAATTTGGTAATGCCGCAAGTGTTTTGGTTGGTGACTTTATATACACGCGTTCTTTTCAGTTGATGGTCGGACTGGAAAATATGGAAGTGATGCAGATCCTCGCAGATGCAACCAATGTGATTGCTGAAGGTGAAGTGCTGCAGCTGATGAACTGCAATGACCCAGACACGACTGAACAAAGCTACATGCAGGTGATTTACAGCAAAACAGCCAAATTATTCGAAGCGGCAACTATGCTGCCGGCTGTTGTGTTTGATCAATCAGCAGCGACCAAAGAAGCACTTAAATTATATGGCATGCACTTAGGCACTGCTTTTCAGCTCGTAGACGATGTCCTCGATTACAGCGCCAATGCTGAGCAGCTTGGTAAAAATATCGGTGATGATTTAGCCGAAGGCAAACCAACCCTGCCGTTAATTTATGCGATGCGCCACGGCAGTGAAGCGCAAGTTGCACAGATCCGCGATGCCATTGCCAATGGCAACGGGCTTGATAACCTGACGGAGATTCTGGCCACGCTTGAGCAGACAGAGGCGCTGGAGCATACCATGGAACGAGCTCGAAAAGAGTCACAAAAAGCCATTGAACAACTCAGTGTACTAGCTGAGTCAGAACACAAAGCCGCGCTAATTTCATTGGCGAAACTAGCCGTTGAGCGCAGCTACTAAGACAACCGCCAGACATTAAAAAGGCTGCTCATGCAGCCTTTTTAATCGAGTAGATTATACGTCTTTTGGACGGTAACCTTCGATTTCAACCTCTTTACCTTCAAACAAAAAACCCACCATTTGTTCTTCCAGCTGTTGACGATGTTCAGGATCCATCATATTTAAGTGCTTTTCGTTGATCAGCATAGTCTGCTTGTGCTGCCACTGTTGCCACGCTTCTTTACTAATGTTATTGAAGATGCGTTCGCCAACCTCTCCCGGATAAAGTTGAAAATCTAACCCTGGAGCTTCTTTTTGTAACTTTTGACAAAATACGGTACGTGCCATCTCTTTACCCTTTATACATTCGTTGTAACTAAGTTTACCCCATTGCCTTTAAGACTTTAACCAACTTTTTAGTTGGTGCTGCTAAACCCACCTCAGCAGGCTGCGCCAGCTCATACCACAGGAGTGGATTATCGTGAACACAATCCGGCGTCGCATCTAATGAGACCACCACAGGCGTGATGGTCAGTTCAAAGTGCGTAAATATATGCACAAATGGCGACAGCGTTTGCTGGCTACCCGATAACCCTTGTTGCGCCAAAAAAGTTTCCAGTTCAGTTAGTTCACTGAACTCAAAAAAACCAAACAAGCCACCCCAAATGCCGCTGCTTGGCCGCTTCTCCATGAGTACTTTATCATCAGCTCGCACTATCAGATGATAAGCCGCTTTCTTTGGCTTGGCTTTTTTCGGCTTAGAGTTAGGAAATTCTTTCACTCTGCCCTGTTGATGTGCCTGACAACGACTGACTAACGGACAAGCCTCACAGTCAAAGTTGCTACGGCTACACAGACTCGCCCCTAAATCCATCATCGCCTGATTATATTCTGAAACACGATCTTTAGGTGTTAGTGCATCGGTCAGTGCCCATAAATGATTTTCGACCTTTTTGACGCCATACCAACCTTCTACCATGAAAAAACGTGCCAGTACGCGTTTCACATTGCCATCCAGAATTGGATGCGCCTGACCCAAAGACAAAGAGAGTACAGCCCCAGCTGTGGAGCGGCCAATTCCCGGTAAGGCCATCACGGCTTCTAAAGTTTGCGGGAACTGACCCTGATATTCATCACGGACTATTTTGGCCGTTTTATGTAGGTTTCGCGCTCGTGCGTAATACCCAAGGCCAGTCCAGTGATGAAGCACTTCATCCTCCGGCGCATCGGCCAGGTCAATGATAGTTGGAAAGCGCGCCATAAAACGCTCAAAATACGGGATCACGGTCACAACTTGAGTTTGCTGTAACATCACTTCAGATACCCAGACCTTATATGGGGTTTTTTCAAGCTGCCAGGGTAAGGTTTTGCGCCCATGTAACTGATACCAGTCGACAACCTGTTTGGCAAACCATTGGGCCTGCTCATTATTTACTGTCATTGCTAGACTCTGCTTTTACTTGCTAATACACGCGCCAGTGTATGAAGCTTTTTTCAAAGGTCAAGCTCTTGTACTTGGCGCTGTGAATAGCGATAATGTGCGCCCATTTTTTACACCGAAGATGAAGACCATGAACGAATCGAGTAAAACCGCTCTGGAACAAGCCGAACAGGAAGGCAAATACATTCGCAAAGTACGCAGCTTTGTAAAACGCGAAGGCCGCCTGACCAAAGGGCAAGCTGCCGCCATTGAAAAATGTTGGGCAACGATGGGCCTGGAGCACGCTCAGGGTCGCCTGGACTTTACCGAGGTGTTTGGCAACGACAATGATGTTGTAGTTGAGATTGGCTTTGGTATGGGCAAATCGCTGGTCGAAATGGCGAAAAATTCCCCTGACCAAAATTTTATTGGCATTGAAGTACACCGCCCGGGTGTTGGCGCCTGTCTGATGGAAGCGGATGAACAAGGTGTCACTAACTTACGCGTATTCGAACATGATGCAGTCGAAGTACTGGCTGATTGCATCCCGGACGCCAGCCTGGCGAAACTCCAGCTATTCTTCCCGGACCCTTGGCATAAAAAACGCCACCATAAGCGTCGTATCGTTCAGGCTGAGTTTGTCGAGAAACTGCGCACTAAGCTGCGTATTGGTGGTGTTTTCCACATGGCAACTGACTGGGAAAACTATGCAGAGCACATGCTCGAAGTGATGCAGGCAGCGCCTGGGTTTGCAAACCAATCTGACAACAATGATTATGTACCACGCCCGGATTTCCGCCCACTGACTAAGTTTGAGCAGCGCGGTCATCGTCTCGGCCATGGCGTTTGGGATCTGATGTTCGAACGTACAGCCTGATCTGTTACAGCTTTTCGGGGCAACCAGCCCCGCCTTTTCTGGATCTCAGATGCAAAAATTAACCAACCCCAGTTTATTACTGCTGCGCAATGAAGAAGAACTGACAGGCCAGCAAATCTTGGTGATCAATCACCAGCGCGACGGCTTTTTGTCAGAACTAAAGCAATTGAATCCGCAGGCAAATATCAGCGCATTCAGTTATGACTTTGCCGATCATCAGGCTGCCGATAAGGTCGCTAATATCACCAGCTATGTGTCACATAGCCTGCCTAAACTCAACGATATTGACCTGGTCATTTATTACTACCCGAAATCAAAACCAGAAGCACAGATGATGTTCGACAATATTCGTGCCTTGTGCTCTGAGCAAACTCGTTTACTGGTAGTTGGAGAAAATAAAGGCGGCGTTAAATCTGCAGAAAAACAACTGCAGGGCAAATGTGCAGCGCATTACAAACTGGACAGCGCTAAACATTGTATTTTATATGAGTTTGCCCAGCTACAATCCCTGGCGCAATTTGACATTGCCAGCTATCAGCAGACATTTAGCATAAATGTTGCCGGGCAGCAGTTTGATGCAGTCAGCGTTCCAGGCGTGTTTAATCATGGTAAACTCGACATCGGTACTAAGTTACTGCTAGAGCATCTTGATTTGCCCACTAAGGGAAACATGCTCGACTTTGGGTGTGGTGCCGGGATCATCGCTACTTTTGTGCTTAACCAGTCACCCAAAGTACGCTTCAGCTGCCTGGATGTAAATGCACTGGCTCTCTATGCCTGTGAACAAACTTTACGCTTAAATGGTCATGAGGCTGAATTGGTACTCAGTGATGGTCTCAGACAATTGAAAGGCCGCTTTGATGCCATTATCAGCAACCCCCCCTTTCACACCGGTATTAAAACTGACTATGACATTGCAGAAGGGTTTATCAAAGGTGTGACTGAACACATGGGTAAAGGGTCACAGCTTCACATTGTTGCAAATAGCTTTCTGAAGTACCCACCACTGATTGAAGCATGCTTTGGTCAATGCGATACCCTGATCAAAAATACCAAATTTGCCGTCTATCGGGCCCGCATAAATTGAGTGTCGGTCAGTTCATCCTTGCTGTGAACTGGCCTTATTTGTCTTGTTGTACCTGCCGTCACCGGCTGCTAAACCTCTGCTAGTCAGCAAAGTGCTGAATCGTTTCGTAAAATGTGAGCTTTTTTGTGTTCTATACTGCTAAACTAAAGTGAGTGAATAGCAGGCAAGCGGGATTTGTGGTCTCCCAATGGGTAAATACGCAACCAAAACAAGTATAAGAAAAGTGCTGATCAGTGCCGTCATGCTAGTAACGGCGCTGTCTTTGTCCCTGTCTATCTCAATTTCAACCTATCTCGACGTTAAAAAGCAAAAACAGCTGATCATCAATAAGCTGGAAATGATCGCCGAGATCATTGCATTTAACGCTCAGGTAACGCTGATTTTTGACGACAGAAAAACGGAAGAAAAGCGTCTTAAATCATTTGATAAAGTCGACCTGGTGAAAAACATTCACATCTATGCAATTGATGATGTCACCAATCGGCCGGTCTTTTTCACCAGCTACAATGCCAGTAAAACACCGCCCGTACCGCTCAAGGTCAATCAAATTGAGGAGCTTCGAATACCGAAGATTTCTGAAGATTATATCGAGCTGATCTTGCCTGTTGAGTATGAAGGCAATATAGAGGGCTACGTATATCTGCGTGGTGGGCTCGAGCACCTGGCCGAATACATCAACCGAAAGATACTGGTAGATATCGCTTTAACGCTGTTTGTACTGGTGCTAGTGATGTTTGTTGCACGGGGGATCCAAAAACGAATTGCCAGCCCGATAGAGTCGCTATCTGTATTATTGCAGGATGTTTCGAAGAACCATAACTACGCCACCCGAGCGGAAAAAAGCGACATAGAGGAAATCAATATCCTCGCTAACAACCTCAATATCATGCTGACCCGGACACAAAATCAGCTTGAGCGCCATCAGGCAGATAAGCTGGAAATAAAACAGCTCAACCAAAGCCTGGAAGAAAAAGTCAATCAACGAACCATCGCGCTCAGGGAAGCAAACCAGGAGCTGCTTAATACACTGGAACGTATGCACCAGTATCAGAATCAGATAGTTGAAAATGAAAAGATGGCGTCACTGGGCCAGATGGTTGCGGGCGTAGCCCACGAGGTTAATACACCTATTGGTCTGGGTGTCACCGGTTCGACATTATTACGCGATAAACTCAGTGACATTGAAGTGGCTTTCCAGCAAAAAACGCTCACATCAAAACAGCTGGAACGATTTATCAAAGAAGGGATCGAAAACCTGGATCTCATTTATCGTAACCTCAATCGGGCCGCAGATCTGATCTCCAGCTTTAAGAAAGTCGCGGTCAGTCAGGACATAGAGATCAATTCAGACGTCAATATCACTAAACTACTCAATGCAGTAATGGGCGCAATGCGCACCGAACTGGAGCTTAAAGCCCCTCAAATTCACCTGGATTGCCCTGAAGAGCTCACCATCAGAAGTAAGTCTGGGTTGCTGCAGCAAGTGTTCGAGCAATTGTTCTCAAACTCGCTATTGCATGGCTTTACCAGCAATGAAAATAACGAAATTGCTATAAAAGTGAACAAAGAAGACCAGCAATTAACGATTGTATACAGTGACAATGGTATTGGCGTGCCAAATGCCATCAAAAAGCGCATATTTGACCCATTTGTTACCACGCGCCGAGGAGAAGGTGGTAGTGGACTGGGCATGCATTTAGTCTATAACCTGGTCACTCAGGCGCTGGGCGGAAGTATCACATTAAAAGAAGACTATAAATCGGGTACTCAATTTGTGATCAGCTTGCCTCTGAAAGGAGGTACACAGTGAGATTTATGTACCTATTTATTTTTTGCTGTCTTTCACTTTTTTCTACGTTTAGTTTTGCGAAATCGCCGGAAGAAATCCGCTCGGCCTTTTTATATCAAATGGCAAAGTTCATTGATTTTCCTGAGCAAAAGAATAAGAAAACGACTCGATTTTGTTTTTATGACATAAAAAACGGACCAGGTGCTGTTTTATATAGTAACCGTACCTTAAAAATACGTTTAAAGCCGATTGAAATAATAGAAGTGAAAAAGTCTGAGTCTTTGCGGGAACTTTCCCAAAGATGTGATATCACATACATTGATGAAACATTGGAAGATGATATACTGTCCGCTTGGACCGATACAATGGCCCTAAGTATGGTAACTGTGGGCGAAAGTATCGAATTTTTGGAAGGGGGTGGGATTGCGTCCTTGGTCCAGGAAGGGAGTAAGATAAGACTGTATATAAACAAGCAAGAAGTCACCCAGCACAACTTTAAAGTGCTTTCCCGGTTGCTTGCCGTCTCCAAGTTTTATCCTAACTGATTTTACTTGTTAACAATTGAATATACTCCTATAATCGTTAACATTCGGTTTTATTATATAACGCCGATGATTTTGTAAATACAATATTCCGAAAAGGTTAATTAATAATGCAAACGCCAGTCATTCTAATTGTTGAGGATGAAGACGTAACTCGACTGAACCTCGTTAGTTTATTTGAAGCCGAAGGTTATAAGGTAATTGAAGCCATTGATGGCGATGATATGCATGAAAAATTGACGTCAAATGACGACGTCAACTGTGTGATCATGGATATTAACCTGCCTGGTAAAAATGGCCTTATCCTGGCTCGTGAGTTACGCCAGAAGAAAAACATCGGTCTTATTTTCTTGACCGGTCGTGACAACGATGTCGACCGTATTCTTGGTCTGGAGATCGGTGCCGACGACTATGTCACTAAGCCTTTCAACCCACGTGAACTTACAATCCGTGTGCGCAACCTGATCACTCGTACCGGCTCAAGCCCGGAGGAGTCTAGTATTGACAGCAATGGCGTCATTACATTTAACGGTTGGGAACTGGATGAGAATAGCCGCTGCCTGACTTCACCAACTGGTGAAGCGAAACGTTTGCCGAAGGGCGAATATCGTGCACTGCGTCTGATGTTGGACTCACCTGGTCGTATCTTCAGTCGTGAGCAGCTGATCAAGCACATGACAGGTCGTGAGTTGCGTGCCAACGACAGAACGGTAGACGTCACCATTCGTCGTATCCGTAAGCACTTTGAAACCGACAACAACACGCCTGAACTGATCAGCACCATTCATGGTGAAGGCTACCGCTTCATCGGTAAGATCGATAGCCAATAAGTTTGCGTTACGAGTTTTCAGCGAGCTTTGCAATTAATGAGTGAAGGGCAGATTGCCCTTCTCTTATTTTCACCTCTAGTTCATCTAACCAATCCGCACGTTGCTCTTTGTCTACCTGAGCACCTTCCAGCTCCATCGTTTTAGCATGCAATTGCACATTCTGCAGACCAACAGAGCCCGCGGCGCCTTTTAGTTTATGTGCCACAGACACATAGGTCTCGGTATCCTCATTTTGATTAGCCTCATCCAGCTCTTTGTGATAAGTCGGATTAAGGCGAGCAAATAAGTCACAGCTGCGCTTAAAGGGCTCTATACCCATAGATGATACAAAGTCAGTGATTGTTTCCACATCCAGCAACGCTTGCTCTTGCTCGCTCAATTGCAACGGCTCAGACTGAGGCGAAGCTTGTTTGTCTTTGCTTGCCTCTATCCCAAACAGCTCAGCAAGCATCTTATCCAGCTTTGTGGTGTTGATAGGTTTTGCCAGTGCGCCCTGAATATCAATTCCTTGCAGCTCTTGCTCTGCGCTACGCACATTAGCCGTCAGTGCTACGATAGGTAACTCATCAAAGTGGCTATCGGCACGGATCTGCCGCGCAATTTCATCACCATTGATGTCTGGTAACTGCATATCAAGTAGGATCAGATCCAACTCATCCTCAGTTTCAACCATCGACAAGGCATCTTCCCCGGTTTCTGCCCAGACGACCTCATGTCCACGTTGTTCCAGCAAGTTAGTGGCAATTTCAGCATTCAGTGGCACATCTTCTACCAACAAAATGTAAAGACTACGGCCCGCATAGCTTTGCTCATTTGGCGCTGAGCAGAGCTCCAAAGGTAGCTCCACATCAAAGCGACTGCCTTCTCCCTGCATGCTGCTGACGTGAATTGTACCTTTCATGGCATGCACCAGCGCTTTTGTCACCGCCAGGCCAATCCCTGAACCAATGGCATTATTACCACTGGCATCGGGTGCTTTGTAATACATGTCGAAAATGCGATCTTGTTGATCAGAAGGGATCCCCACACCTGTATCGATGACACTGATCGACAACCAGGGGCCATCAACACGGTTTTCGCGACGACACTCCAGAGTAACGCCACCTCGGTGAGTAAACTTCACAGCATTGTTGATCAGGTTCCACAACACCTGACGCAAACGAGTTGGGTCTAACAGCGCATAGATATCCAACATACCTGAACGCTTGATATTGAACTCAAGGGCTTTTTGTTCCGCTATCAGGCCTGCAAAGTTGACAACATCATTGATAAAGTCCGACACATTAATGCTGTCTGTGGCAATATCAAGCTGCTCCCTGTCTATCTTATCCAGATCGATAATGTCATTGAAGATATTACCTAAAGTTTCAGCACTGGAGAAAACAGTATTGCACCAGCTTTTTTGTTGTTTTGTCAGTTCAGTGTCCAATAACATACGTGTCAGACCGACAATGCCGTTGAGCGGTGTGCGTAATTCGTGGCTCAACGTGGCAATAAATTTCCCTTTATCTTTATAGGCCGTTTCCAGTGCCTGCTCCGCTTCTTTACGACTGGTAATATCACGACCGAACGCCAGCAGCCCGATATATTCCCCATCATCATTAATGAAGGGCAGTTTACGCATCTCAAACCAGCAGTTTTCATTGGCGACCGGGTATTCTACGTCAACATTAATCGATTGCTGGGTCTCAATCACTTGCTCATCAGTTTGCAGTACCCTCGGAACATCCTGTTCACCAAACACTTCCTGTACCGTGTGGCCGATCAGTTGTTCACTGGTTTTGCCAATGACTTGTTCAAACTTCTTGTTGCAACCCGCAAATACGCCCCGCTCATCTCGGTAATAGAATAAGTCAGGAGAGGAATCTACGATACTACGCAGTAACATACTCTGCTGAGCCAGCTCTTGCTCGGCTTTGCGCCGCTCCGAGATTTCTTTACGCAATTCTGCGATTGCCCGGTGCTTTGCATGCAGCGCCATTTTCCGCTCGTCAATTTCGTTATTGAGCCGGTTAATGTTGTCTTTGAGTGTCTGGTTGAGCAGTTTTTCTTGTTGTGTGGCGGATTCAAGATACTCTTTCGACGCATCCAGCTGACGCATTGCATAGATAGCAACAGAAAGCAGTAATGGAGAGGTTAATGCGGCAAATAACACCACCGACAGCACATTGACCAGTGTGACTTCACCGAGCGCCACGTAGTAAAACATACACGCCAAAACCAGAGACACAATCAGTACGAAAGCATAGGCCACAACCCCAGCCCAGCGGTCTCCGTAGTTTTTAATCAAATTCGATAAAATTCGGGCCCAGGTCCCAAATGAAGAGTCAAGCATAATAAAATCACCTAGTTAACCCCTACATTATACCTGACCAAAACACAGAAGCGAGTGACCAAAGGTCGCAGGCGACATTGCACAAACTAAAATAACCTCTGTAGCGCCCGTATTCAGTGCCTTTTGTGGATGTGTAGAAAGTCGACATCGGCGTACGAAATTTTGCACACTTGGGCGATTTTTTTACCAGAATTTTTCCTGCGGGCTCGGCAAGTTGTGACATTTTGGTGTAACATGCCCAACCCTGATAGTCGTGATTAAGAGAGTTCAAATGCCAACTTCAATGCCTGACATTGCACATTCTGCAGACGCCTTACAAGAAGGCAAGCTAGACTGGGTCGGAATGGGAAATATCGAGCTACCTTTACTGTTATCAAGTAAAGGCTTGAATGATACGCCCGTAACAGCCAAAGCGGATGCGTTTGTCAGCCTGGACAGGGAAGATGCGAAAGGTATCCATATGTCACGGTTATTTTTGGCACTCGACTCGCTGTCCTGTGAACAGACACTGACACCCGCGGCGATTCGCTCGGTTCTGGATAGCTTTATCACCAGTCATGAAGGACTGAGCCACAGCGCTAAGGTAACGTTTCATTTCGAATTACCACTGCGCCGTGCTTCCTTATTAAGTGGTAAGCAAGGCTGGAAAAACTACCCTGTTGTGATCACCGCTAACCTGGCAAACGGCCAGTTTAATCTGGAATTAGCCGTTGATGTTACTTACTCATCAACTTGCCCTTGCTCTGCAGCCCTTGCCCGTCAGCTGATCCAAAATGCCTTTGAAGAAAAGTTTACCGATCAGCCACTTGATCATGCCAGTGTTCATGCCTGGTTAGGCACCACTGAAGGCATCCTGGCAACACCGCACTCACAACGCTCTGTAACGAATATCAAGGTCAAACTGGATGAGCATTGTCAGGAGTTTGACATCTTGGGTCTGGTAAACATGGTAGAAGATGAACTAAAAACGCCTGTACAGGCAGCGGTTAAACGTGAAGATGAGCAAGAATTTGCCCGCCTTAACGGTCAGAACCTGATGTTCTGTGAAGACGCCGCCAGAAAACTCAAAGCCTTGTTTGAAGCTGAAAACTACCCAGACTACTATATAAAGATAAACCACTACGAATCTTTGCATGCACACGATGCCGTTGCATATGCCGTAAAAGGCCTGAAAGACGGCTACCGCGCTTGATCCAGTCAAGCACTGTGCTTTCCTTATCCGCTCGGCCATCCCAAACCGCCGAGCGTTTTTAATTCTTCAGCATTCAGAAAAATCACTTTAGGCACACTCTTTGCTTAATAATTTGCAAGTCAAATTGTTGTCGTGGAGTGATTTATGGAACTAACATTATTATCTATTCTGGCGCTGGTCGTTATTGCTTCCATTGTTATTTCAAAATATACGGATAACGGCGGTAACCCCTATCCGTTTAATCGAAAAGAATCTGTATTCACAACAGTCGAAGCCTCCTTTTTACAGCTATTAGAGCGTTCAGTAGGTGACAAGTTTAAGATTGTCAGCAGAGTTAAGCTGATTGAAATTATCGAGTGTAAACCTGGATTATCCAAAAAGGCACGCCGGGCTGCCATCACCAAAGCGCAAAATAAGCAGCTCGATTATGTGCTGGTTGACAAAGAAACGCTCAATATTGTCGCTGCCGTTGATCTGGTAAACAACGCCAATAAAAACGGCCACAAAGCACAAAAAGACTGGTTCGTCAGCGGTGCGCTGGAGTCAGCCGGGATCCCACATATTCGCATGAAGGTAAAAAGTGGTTACAAAAGCGCTGAAGTGCGGGCTGCCATCCTGTTTAAACTAGGCAAGAAACCAGAGCCACAGGGCAAGCCTCGCAATCGCAATTACAAACCTGCGGTACTTTCACCGTCTCAGGCCAAAGCCGCGGCAACCCAACTGGCAGAAATTTAGCCTGCCACACTCACTGTCGGCCCAACTCAGGGCTGACAGCAAAACGTTTTAACCTGCCTAACATCATATTTTCTAACACCAGTTTTGATATATAATGAGCAACACGGTTAAAAAATAAGAGAAGATTATGAAAGTAGGTATTATTGGCGCGATGGAACAGGAAGTCACAATCCTGCGTGACGCAATGAACAATACACAAACCGCAACTAAAGGCGGTTTCACCTTTTATCACGGTGAACTAGGTGGACATGAGGTAACTCTGGTTCAGTCTGGTATTGGCAAAGTGGCCGCGACAGTGCAACGACGCTGCTAATCGACAACTACAGCCCTGACTGTGTGATTAATACAGGTTCAGCCGGCGGCTTTGATCCTGAGCTGAACGTCGGCGATGTCGTGATCTCGTCAGAAGTAAGACATCATGATGTTGACGTCACTGCATTTGGCTATGAACTGGGTCAGGTACCACAAATGCCAGCAGGCTTTAGCGCACACTCAGCTCTGGTTGAAGCCGCTCAGCAAAGTGTCGGTGAACTGACAGACATTCAGACAAAAGTAGGCCAAATCTGTACCGGTGATTCATTCATGTGTGATCCAGTCCGCATTGACAAGACGCGCCAGGACTTCCCACACATGCTGGCGGTTGAAATGGAAGGCGCCGCAATTGCTCAAGCCTGTCACGTGTTACACACCCCGTTTGTCGTGATCCGCTCGCTGTCAGACATCGCCGGCAAAGAATCGCCGCAATCATTTGACGCCTACCTGGAAGTTGCCTCTGTAAACTCTTCGAAGCTGGTTATTGCCCTGTTGGCAAAGCTGGATCAGGTTTCGCTGTAAGGTGTTAACTGAACATTTGCAAGCCCACATGGGCTTGCTGATTTTCTTACTGGCAACACTCAGCGCGATAGGATTCAGAACCTCCAGCCTGTATCACCCCAATGTCGTCATGACGCTGTTGTTTACTAATCTGGCTCAAAAAGTTTACCGTCCTAAGGCACCAAATAGCTATCAACTGCTATCCGGCAGTATGGCATTTATCCTGCCAATGCTGATCATCTTGCTCATTTTGGCCGCTCTGGGCTATTTGTCTTTCTACCCTCAATGGCTTGGTGGCCTGGTATTATTTTTCTGTCTGGATATTCAACACGAACGGCGTGCCAAGCGGATTGCGATTTTACTCAAACAACAACAAAAAGCGGCTGCACGCCAGTTACTTGGCGCTATGGTAAAGCGGGATGTGGAGAAACTGTCTTTGATGGGCATATGCAAAGCATGCCTGGACAGCCTGGCATTACGTGGCATGCGGCATTTCTATCTGGTCATGGTGTTTTATCTGATTGGTGGCCCTCTGCTGGCATTGAGCTATAAATTGATGTTGCTCTGCGATCACGCCTGGCGCAGCAAGATGCGTCCAGACACAGCATTTATTAAACCGCTGCAACTGAGCCTGGCGATTCTCGAGTGGTTGCCCGTCAGGCTGTTCGTTTTAATGATGGCGCTGACACAAAACCTGGGGAAAACACTGCACTACCTAAAACACTATGGTCAGTTCTACCGCCCTGCCAGTTCAGGTTGGATCCTGGCTTTGTTTGCAGCCAGCCTCAATACCCAGCTCGCCGGGCCACGCTTTTATCAGCAGCAGCGATTTGACAATATGCGCATTGGCAGCGACAGACCGCCAGAACCGGAGACCATAAGCCTGATGCTCAAGTTGTTGGCAACCATGCGCTGGTTTTTCCTTTGTGCCCTATGCCTGTGCTGGTTAACCATTAATATTCTCACCCATTAAAAAGGGCGGCCAAATAGCCGCCCTTACTTTGAATTCACTTCATTAACTCAGTCGATTATTCAACAGTGATTTTGGCGAACTTGCGTTTACCTACCTGGTAAATCGCTGTCGAGCCTTTCTCAACGCTCAGCTTAGAATCGGTGACTTTATCTTCACCATTGAGCTTAACCGCGCCTTGTTTAATCATACGCATCGCTTCTGAGGTGCTGGCAACCAAGCCAGCTTCTTTTAACACATTAGTAATGAAAGTCGCAGGCTCAGCAATGGTGATGGTTACCTCTGGAATATCATCAGGCAGGGCATTTTTCTGGAAACGCTTAATGAAATCCTGATGTGCAGCTTCAGCATCTGCTTCGCTGTGGAAACGTGCGATCATTTCTTTCGCAAACTCAATCTTAATGTCTCGTGGATTACGACCACCAGCCACTTCTTCTTTGAGGCCCGCAATCTCTTCCAGTGACTTAGCGCTTAGCAACTCGTAGTAGCGCCACATCAGTTCGTCAGAAATCGACATCACTTTACCAAACATATCGTTTGGCGCATCTGTGATACCAATATAGTTACCCAGTGACTTAGACATCTTCTGCACGCCATCGGTGCCTTCCAGCAATGGCATCATCAGCACGGTTTGTGGCTTCTGACCTTCTTCTTTTTGTAACTCCCTGCCCATTAACAGGTTAAAGCGCTGATCGGTACCACCGAGTTCAACATCCGCTTCCAGCGCCACTGAATCCCACCCCTGTACCAGCGGGTAAAGGAATTCATGAATAGCAATTGACTGGCCACCCGCATAACGTTTTTTGAAATCATCACGTTCAAGCATACGCGCAACCGTTTGACGCGCTGCAAGCTTAATCATGCCCGCACTACCTAATTTTTCCATCCATTCAGAATTGAACGCTACAGTGGTTTTAGCCGGATCCAGGATCTTAAATACTTGCTCTTTATAGGTTTCAGCATTAGCCAGTACATCTTCACGAGTTAGCGGTTTACGAGTGACATTTTTACCCGTAGGGTCGCCAATCATGCCTGTGAAATCACCGATCAGGAAAATAACCTCATGCCCTAAGTCTTGGAAAGTTTTTAGCTTGTTGATAAGGACCGTATGGCCCAAGTGCAAATCCGGGGCTGTTGGATCGAAACCCGCTTTGATCCGCAACTTTTTACCTGACTTCAGCCTTTCTTTTAAATCTTCTTCAATCAGAATTTCTTCAGCACCGCGCTTTATCTCTGCCAATGCCGTATCTATGTCCACAGTTGTCACGCCAACCTCACTCCAACAATTTAATCAGTTAATCGCCCGATTTTAGCTTATATTTGGGGTAGTTTAAATGTATAAAAGACTGGTATTTGCGCATTATTACGTATATGCTGCACTATTATTTGCAATAATTCTTGACAGCGGAAAAGGCACGTTATGGTACATGCAGTGCACAAACTCCCAAAAAAACACAAGTTGCTGATCCTGGGCTTGCTGTCAGCAATGGTCGCTATTGCACTCATTCCGTCTGAGAAGGCAACAGCCTCCCGAGATCACGACAAAGACGCGCTCGAAGTCGGCAAGCGCTATGAGCTTCCTTTGAATGTCGAAGAGCCACAGCCTCAACTGACTGAGCTCAGTGAAGCGCCCGATATCATTGAACAGCCGCTTGCTCCCGAAGCCCCACAATACGATTTCGTTGACCACCAGGTCCGTAATGGCGACAGCCTGGCAGTGATTTTTAAACGCGCCGGCTTTTCAGCACAAACGCTGCATAAGCTCGTCAATACCAATGCCGAAACACGAAAACTTACCAAAATCCATCCAGGCGAAGTGCTGAGCTTTGCCAGTAATGAACAAGGTGAGTTGTTACAGCTGAAATATGTGCTATCAAAAACAGATACACTACTTGTCAGCCGTAATGAGGAAGGCAGTTATGCCACACGGATCGAAAGCAAAGAAATAGAGACTGTCGAAAAGTCAGCCGGGGGCGAGATCAAGTCCAGCTTTTGGACGGCCGGTATCACCGCAGGCTTATCTGAACGTCAGATCATGAACTTTGCGCACATCTTTGGTTGGGATGTCGACTTTGCCAACGATATTCGCAAAGGTGATCAGTTTTCTCTTATCTACGAATCACATTTTGTGGATGGTGAGGAAATCGGCACTGGCAAAATCATCGCTGCTGAATTCATTAATCAGGGTGAGCGCTATACCGCAGTACGTCACTCCGACGGTGACTTCTACACCCCTGAAGGGCGCAGTATGAAAAAGGCCTTCCTGCGTGCACCGGTTGATTTCAAATATATTAGTTCCAACTTTAACCCGCGCCGTCTGCACCCTGTCACGGGCCGCGTGTCGGCGCACCGCGGCATAGATTACGCCGCCAGAGTCGGCACACCTGTGGTCTCTGCGGGTAATGGTAAAGTCATTAAATCTGGCTTTAACCGCCTAAATGGTAACTATGTATTTATACAGCACGGCAGTCAGTATGTGACTAAGTACCTGCATTTACATAAGCGCCATGTCAAAAAAGGCCAGAAGGTCAAGCAGGGCCAGAAAATTGGTACTGTTGGTGCAACGGGTCGCGTAACCGGTGCTCATCTGCATTATGAGTTTCTGGTAGATGGCGTGCATCGCAACCCACGTACAGTCAAGCTGCCCAAATCACAGCCCTTACCTGCGGCGGAACTCGCCACCTTTAAGCCACTGGCACAGCAAATGCTCGCCAAGCTGGAACGTAATCGCGAGCTGATGCTGGCATTGAATAACTAACACATACACCTAATACGAAAAAAGCCACCGAGAGGTGGCTTTTTACTGTTTGACAACCTGGCTCAAGAGCCAGTTATTTTCAGATTTAAGAACTTTTCAAGTGCCTCCGGATCAGCGGACAGTGACTGGACTTGCTGAGAAAATGCATTGAAGTCCATCGCCTCATCTAATGACACACTAACCTCCAGCGCATTTAGGCCAGCCGCAAAACCACTGAGTCCCTGTTTGGCTTCTTCAGAAACCGGTACCTGTGCCAGTTGCATGGCCAGCATCTGCTCAAATTGCTCTTTGCTCAGTCCCTGGTTGGTCAATAACTCTGTCACCAGAGCGTCTAACTTCGGCTGTCCGGCAATAGCAAACGTCAGGGTTTGTGGTTGTAGCGACTGTACCGCAGAAATCAGCTTGCTTTGCATTTGCAATTCCTGCTCCAGCGTCCTTGTGCTCTGCTGCATCTCTAAAGAGGTTGTCATCAACTCTGTACTGTTGCCCAGATCGAAGTTGAGCTCAACACCCACTACCCCATCCGCCTCAACGGAAGATTTGAACTGACTGTTGCCGTTGTCCGGGTTATAACGTAAAGATGAGGTAAGCGCATAACTGGCACCAGCCAGCGTAGCAGCTTGCGGCGCCAGTTCCGCCGCCAATACAGGGCTAAGTGTCACATTCGCCAGCTTTACTTCAGTAAACTCACTGATTTTGTCTGCCTCGTAGCCCTGTAAGCTGAATTCACCAATGTTCAGCAACACCTGTTGCTCCGCTGCGTCTTTAATTTCCAAAGACTGAACTTTAATTGTGTTGGTAAACAAATTGTAGGACGACCCCTGATGCTCAATGAGCAGCTCAGATTGTTCAGCAAATTGTGTGATCTGCTTCTGCACCACCAACTCAGCTTGTTGATTCGCATAAAAGTGTGCGCCAACAACAGCAGCTGACAACGCACCAGCCACCGCCAACATGATCGTAGATTTTTTCATTTTTGAGGATTCCCTAAAACAAGGCTTCGAGCGCATCACTGAGGCTGGCAACGGCAACCACCTCCATTCCCTCAATGACATCCTTTGGTTTATTCGCGATAGGTACAATAGCACGTTTGAAGCCATGTTTCGCGGCTTCGCGCAGTCTTTCCTGGCCACTGGGCACCGGACGGATCTCTCCCCCTAACCCAACTTCTCCGAACACCACCATCTGACGTTCCAACGCATGGTTTTTAAAACTCGAGACCAAAGCAGCAATTAATGCCAAATCGGCACTGGTTTCGGATACCTTAACGCCACCGACGACATTGACAAAGACATCTTGATCAGCCACCTGCAAACCACCATGACGGTGTAACACAGCAAGCAACATAGCCAGGCGATTTTGCTCCAGACCAACAGTAACACGACGTGGGTTTGCCAGTTGAGAGTAGTCTACCAACGCCTGAACTTCGACCAACAGTGGCCGGGTACCTTCCCAGATGACCATTACCAGAGAGCCTGGCGTTTGCTCCTCGCCACGATTGAGGAAAATAGCTGACGGATTACTGACCTCTTTCAGGCCCAGGCCAGTCATAGCAAATACCCCAAGCTCATTAACCGCCCCAAAACGGTTTTTATTACCACGCAGCGTTCTGAAACGGCTGTCACTGCTGCCTTCCAGTAAAATAGAGCAGTCAATACAGTGCTCCAGTACCTTAGGGCCCGCCAGGGAGCCGTCTTTGGTCACATGGCCTACCATAATGATAGCGACCTGATTTTGCTTCGCAAAACGGGTCAGGTACGCGGCACTCTCGCGCACCTGAGACACGCTCCCAGGCGCCGACTGCACATCACTCATGTGCATCACCTGTATCGAGTCAATGACCATAATGGCGGGCTTTTCACGCAAGGCCAGCTGGCAAATACTTTCCACGTTCGTTTCGGCCAATGTGCGTAATTTGTTGGTCGGCAGGCCCAGCCGCTTTGCACGCATCGCCACTTGCTGCAAGGATTCCTCACCCGTCACATACAAAGTAGGCATGGACTCGGCCAGCAAACACATAGTTTGCAATAGTAAAGTACTCTTACCGGCTCCCGGTTCACCACCAATCAAGATGGCACTACCCGGCACAACACCACCACCTAATACGCGGTCGAACTCTTTGAATCCAGTAGAAAATCTTGGTAACGATTCGAGGTTAACTTCATCCAGTGTTTGGACCTTGGCTTCGACAACCCCTGCATATCCGGCCATAGTGCCGCCGCGCGGTGCCGCTTTGACTGATGGCACTCTGAACTCGGTAATTGTATTCCAGGCTTTACATTCAGAACATTGCCCTTGCCATCGAGCAAATTCCGCTCCACAATCACTACAGACAAATGCGGTTTTCTTTTTTCCCATAAAAATCAAGGCATAGTTATTGCTTAAATTAAAACTCAATTAAGCTTAGTTCAACAGTAAGCGTTAATACTGACATAAATTTGGCAAAGGCTGAAACAATAACCGGGTAAGATCTGCTGATTTAAAATGTGTACCTATGGCTGAAGATAAATTACAACAATACCAAGACTTAATAGATGAATTAAAGATTGATCTCGGCGATCCAAATTTTGACTTTATCTTCAAGCAAAAAACGGCGCAACTCAGTAAGCCTGACCAGTTCCTGCTAAAAATGGAAATGACCCGGCTATCTCAGCCCGTAGCGCGCTTTATTGACCTGCGTGGTCAGGTATCCGGGCAGGTTAAACCCTATGAGCATGACGGCAAGCAACATTTTATGGACGACGTTGCAATCCGGGTGTTTGAGCAGGAAGTCGCCCGTTATGGCGGATACACCTTAGCCGTTTACGAAGCGGTCATGAACACCGACAATAACTTTAAGGTCATGCAAAAGCAGGCGGCCCAACAACAAGAAGAAGACACGCCAGGGCTAGATCTGTCTCAGTCAACACAGTACATCCGCTTTGCTTCATACGAGAGTCGTATAGAAGAGCGGATGAATTATTCAATCAAGATCACGGTAGAGTTTGGCAATCAGCGGATCGCCAATGCCAGTACGTCAGACATATCCCTCAGTGGCGCGAAAATAAAGCTGGCCCCAAACTATCACTTACATAAAGGCGATTTAGTGTCGCTGAGGCTGGTCGGCCTTGAGCAGGATTTTGAACTGGGCCTGAAAAGTGGGATCCAGTACGAGGTGGTCGCCGTCGATCCGGTCTCCAGCGAGTATAACCACATTCGCCTCAAGCGTACTTATGTAGAGAATAACAGTGGATTTGATGACTTTTTACAGAGTTTTATCCACGGCAATAAGCGCCGCTACAAAATCAACCTGGATAACACCATGGATGCCGTTGTGTGTAAGGGATATGAGCAATATTACCTGCCCCGAGTTAATTCACTGTTCGTGTTTTTTAGCCAGGCTAAAACCATGCTCTACCCGAGCCTGGTGCTCACAAATGAAAACAACGCACACATCAACTATTACTTTGAAGATGAAAGAAAAACATCTTCACTATACAGTGTCTTTAATCAGCAGCGCCTTGATATGCTGCTGCTTCGTCCTGAGCCGGTGAAAGAAGCGTACTGTTACACCTTCACCCATGGCAAAAATGGCAAAATCTATTTTTACTCAGCATTTGACTGGGAACTCAAAAAATCGGCCGAATTACGTGATTTATTTATGGGATTTGGCAGTCAGAAAGACAGCTGGCGGATCTTTAAAGTCCAGCTGATGCCCAGCCACCATGAAGATGCCTTCATTCCGCTCTCTTTACCCTCCAGCGCTGGCAAGAATGTGGAGAAGCTCAACAAACGTCCAACCCCACGTGTACAGGGGCTGATTGAAAACGTGAAATACCTGATGACCCTCAGCGATATTACCACCGAGCAACAAACGGCATATTATCAGGCACTGGATTATCCAAAAGAGCAAGTTAATCTCATTAAGCAGTTTGGCCATGGCAAAGCTAAAGTGCCTCCCCCACTGGAAGTCGTCGCACTAGAGTACGTCAACCTGCGCTCACACAAACGCTATCTGTATAAGACCTCAGCAACGGTGATACAAGAGGATGGTCAGGCGCTGCATGGCCATACCCGCGATTTCTCAGTCATGGGCCTGCAAGTCGCACTTGAAGAACCAGCGACACTGCAAAAAGGCGATATTGTGCACCTCGACCTGCCCGAGCTGCAAAAAATTACCAAGCAGCATAATCTGACCAAACTCAGATATGAAGTTATGGCCGTCAATAAAGCAAAGACCATCATCAATCTGAAGGTCAACATTCTCAGTAATGTGCAGCATACTGCGATCACTTTTTTTAAGGTCCTGATTGAGAGTAATAAGAACAAACTTCAGCCATGCGAAGAAGCCCCCAGAATCCCCGGGCTCTCTCATGCGCTGCGTAACATGGTCACTAAGAGCATTTGCCAGTTTCCTTTGTACCTGCACAAATCTGCGGCCCATTTTAGAATTGGCGCCGTTGCTCAGGGACTCTACCCGACAGCGCTACACAAAGTGTTACTCAGCCAGGTGTTTCACCATAATCATCAAGAGTATGTCCAGAGCGAAGGTTTACTACCGATTGAGTTTATTGGTGACTATCTGAGTGAGCGCTTGCGCAAGCAGTCGCGTCAGGATAAACCCCTGCAATATACGGTATTCCTGCGCTTTGACCCTCAGGCCACGGAACTGAAAGAAGCACTGAAAAGCCAATGTGTCGCAGCGGGGGAGTCTCTGGATCCACTGTTTTTATTTATCAAACGGGCGCTCAAAAAAGAGTTACTATTTATATTTCATCTGTATATCTCCAAAACAGGCCGGCCCGATATGGATTACCTGGCCAACGAGCTGAGATATGTCAGCCATTATGCAATACACAAAGCCAAAGGCCTGGAAGAAGCACTGTGGAATGTAGCTGGGGTATGTGATCTGATAGATGTGACAGATCAGCTACTGTCAACGCTGGATGTTCAGCCCAATCAGTTGGCAGCAATGACTGAACGCAAGCAAACCTGGTTAGCTGCTCAGCCAGGTTAAGCGTGTTCCCGACAGGGTCAACTGTCGGGACAAGTCGTTGTTAACTCAGACCACCAAACAAAGTCAGTAGTGCTGTCAGGACCAAAAAGAACAGAATATTACGTTTAACCAGGCGCATCATACAGGTTGCTTCATAAGTACAACCAAAAAACTGCTGCTCTATTTGCTCAGCGGCCAGTGCAATATCACTCACCACACGCCTATTGGGGGTATCAAAATCCAGTAAGTACTTGAGCCAACACCCTGTGCCTTTTGTAAAGTTACCAATGATCAAATAACCAAAGCTGGCAACCCGGGCTGGCAACCAATCAAGCCAGAAGAGTAACCTGGAAAACCGCTGTGTTTGTTCCCCCAACGTACTGCGCAGTAACGCAACCTGCTCAGGCAGGTCGTCTTCCTGACGTTCAGTGAGCGTTGTAACCAGGTATCGCACCGTTGCATATAACACCGCACCTGGTGTGCCTAATACGACAAACCAGAACATCACCGCGCAATAGTGCTGGAAATTAATCCATACCAGCGTTTGCCCGAAAGTTTCACCATTTCGCTCTGATTCAGTCCGCTCTTGTCCCATTTGCAGTGCATACAGTGTCACTGCTTCAGAATCCCCTCGTGTCAATGCATTGAGATAACCTTTGTACAAGCGGCGGTAACGTCCACAGCCAAAGCATACCAGTAAGATCAGTACATTGAGTATCAGCTGAAATATAATGAAGTCAGAAAAATGGTACACCATGGCAATCAACGCTGTGGGTAGTACCAACCAGATCATCACGCCAGGATCAGAACTGAAAACCCCTTTTTCACGAAGCTGATGTTTGCTCCATGTCAGGTACTTACCCATATAGTAATCAATCTGCCAATGTTCTGAGCGGGCACCAAGGCGCTCAATAACCAAAGCAATTATGATAGAAATTAACATCATGTCCGTTACTCTTATCTTATCAATGCAAAATATTTGTCCCAGTCGAACGCTACGCCAGGATCGTGTTTACGACCAGGTGCAATATCACTGTGCCCGACAATGCGATCTCTGGTCAGCCTAGGAAGCTGCTGCTGCAACCATATCGTGAGCTGAGCCAGGGCCTGGTATTGTGCTTCAGTGTACGACGTCGTATCAGTCCCTTCCAGCTCAACACCAATACTGAAATCATTGCAGTTGTCTTGTCCTGCGAATTCAGATACCCCAGCATGCCAGGCACGTTTATCAAACGGCACATACTGGATAACCGTCCCGTCTCGACGGATCAGGCAATGGGCGGATACCCTCACGCCTTGCAGAGAGTCAAAACTAGGATGCGCCTGACAGTCCAGAGTGCCCATAAATAGCTCATCTATGTAGGTGCCGCCGTACTGGCCCGCAGGCAAGGAAATACAATGTACCACCAGTAATGAAGGAGCACACTCAGCCGGGCGTTCATTATAATGGGGTGAGTGCCGCTGATGAGCACCTGGCAACCAATTTACCTTCATAAATAGAACCACTTAGCCTCTTTACTATGCTATTACCTTAGCAAGTTTGCCATACTTTCACTATGTTATTTTGACACTAGGGACAGACCATCGCAAAGTATCCCAGTGAGACCACCAATAAACGACATTGTCATTAACTGGCGTAACACAGTAGAATTAGGTTATTGAATAGCAAAGCCAAGATAACCCATGTTAAATGAACAGATCCCCCAGCTGGTTAAGCTGGCACTTGATGAAGACTTGAATAACCAAAGCGCTGCTGAAGGTGATATTACCGCAGCCCTGATCCCCGTCTCCCAGCAAGCAAAAGCTTATGTCATCACACGCGAAGCGTGCGTATTTTGCGGTAAAGACCTGATCCTTGAGGTATTCAGACAAGTGGACCCCAGTGTTGAGGTCAATGTGCTGGTCAATGATGGCGATGCCTTGCAGCCAAATCAGCGCATTTTTGAAGCAACAGGCAGTGCACGTGCGATCCTCACAGCTGAGCGCACCGCACTCAACTTTGTACAAACCCTGTCGGGTACAGCCACATCAACTGCACTTTCTGTTGCCGCACTCGCAGATACCAATACACAATTGCTGGATACACGAAAAACCATCCCGGGCCTGCGCGCATTGCAAAAGTACGCAGTAACTTGTGGAGGGGGCAAAAACCACCGTATCGGATTGTTTGATGCATTCCTGATCAAAGAGAATCATATTGCAGCCTGTGGCGGGATTGCTAAAGCGGTTACACAAGCCAGACAAAACCACCCGGATAAGCCCGTTGAGGTTGAAGTAGAAAGCCTTGATGAGCTGCAACAAGCGCTCGATTCAGGCGCAGATATCATTATGCTCGACAACTTTACCGTTGAGGACATTCAAATTGCCGTTAAACAAACTGCCGGTAGAGCTAAGCTGGAGGTCTCGGGTAATATGACCTTAGATAAACTGGCGATGTATGCGCAGGCTGGCGTGGACTACATTTCAAGTGGTGCGTTGACGAAACACCTGCAGAGTATAGACTTATCTATGCGCTTCGAGTAACAGGTGTAACGGCTTTGTAAGGAAATACAAAGCCCGTTCGTTGACAAGAATGAGAAAACACTTTTTAATACGAACAAAGAATTAGCAGCTAAATAATTCTTGCGCTCGATCCCAGACCAGCTCTTTGTGTTAACAGAGCGAGTAAGACATACGACAGTAAAGCTCGATGGTTGCCAGACAGTTAAAAATCAAAACTGTCATAGTTATGTTGTAAACTGATGAGTGATTCTAGTCATGATGACTTAGGATAAAGTTATGATTATCAGTATTGATTTACAACAAACTTATTATAGGAATAAAGACCTATACTTGGTCCTATTCTGAGAGCACAAATTTAATAAACCCCTGGTGTGAGTAGTTGCTGGCATCGGGTCTAATATCCCTTAGGAGACACATCATGACGCAAAGACAACAGGGTGGTTTTACCCTTATTGAATTAATGATTGTAATCGCAATCATTGGTATTCTTGCTGCCGTTGCCCTGCCGGCTTACCAAGACTACATTAACCGTGCTAAAGCCTCTGAGCTGATGGCTGCTTCAACCATGCCTAAGGCCTGTGTGACAGAAATTTCACAGGTTGGTGGTGCACCAGCAAACTGTGCTTCTGCCACTACTGGTGAGCAAACCGAAATGGTTGATTCAGTTGTGGTTGGTGCAACAGGTGCTATCACCATCACAGGTAAATCAGACATGGCGGGCGTCTCCGTTGTTGTGACTCCGTTCAACGGCAACACTGCAGCGACTGCAGCAAACTTCACTGCAGGCTTCACTATCTCTGAGTGGAGATGTACAGCGACGGTAAATGATGCTTCTAAGACAGCATGGTTACCTGCCACTTGTACCGTATCTACAGCTAATCCTTAATAGCTGACTAAATGAGGGAGCCTGGCTCCCTCTATTTAAATCATACCTTATGAACCAACCCGACAAAAACTCTGCCAAAGTCGATACTTTTATCTGGGTCGGCGTTAGCGCCCGTGGTAAACGTTTACAAGGCGAACTAACTGGCACCAGTGTGGCCCTAGTCAAAGCGCAACTGCGCAAACAAGGGATCACGCCATCTAAAGTAAAACGCAAGCCTAAACCCCTATTCGGGTTCAGTAGCACACAAAAAATTACCCCAAAAGACATTGCCGTTGTGACCCGGCAAATTGCCACTATGCTGACTGCCGGTGTGGCTCTGGTACAGGCGTTGGATATGATTGCCTCAGGTGCCAAAAATAAAAGCCTCAGCAAGCTTATCACGCACATTGCCGACGAAGTCAAAGCAGGCCAACCGCTGGCCAAGTCCCTGCGTAGCCACCCGAGATATTTTGACGAATTATATTGCGACCTGGTTGAATCTGGCGAGCAGTCGGGTGCGTTAGACCGCATCTTTGACAGAGTAGCGCTGTATAAAGAAAAAGCAGAAGCACTCAAGTCTAAGATCAAAAAAGCAATGTTTTACCCAATAGCTGTACTTTCTGTCGCCCTGATCGTGACCTCCATATTATTGATTTTTGTGGTCCCGCAATTTGAAGAGATTTTCACCGGATTTGGCGCTGAATTACCAGGCTTTACACTGATGGTACTGGGCATTTCTGAGTTTATGCAGGAATACTGGTGGCTGTTTCTTATTGGCCTGGGTGGCGCAGGCTATGCCTACAAAGAAGCACTGCAACGTAGTCCTGCCGTTCGTCACTTTAACGATCGAATGGTACTGCGGATCCCGGCGATTGGCGAAATCCTGAAAAAAGCCGCCGTTGCCCGCTATGCTAGAACGTTATCGACCACCTTTGCAGCGGGTGTTCCTTTGGTCAATGCGCTGGATTCAGCCGCTGGTGCTTCCGGCAATATCATCTATAAAAATGCGATTTTGGATATTAAGGGTGAAGTCAGCTCAGGTAACCAAATGAACTGGGCGATGCGCAACGCCAGAATTTTTCCCGATATGGTAGTGCAAATGGTCTCCATAGGGGAAGAATCAGGTGCACTGGACAGTATGCTGGCCAAAGTCGCCAGTATTTATGAGCAGGAAGTGGATGATGCAGTCGATGGACTATCTTCATTGCTTGAGCCTATGATCATGGTGATCCTGGGTGTGCTGGTTGGTGGCTTGATTATTGCCATGTATTTACCTATATTCCAGCTCGGCACCGTCATTTAACACAATAAAAAAGACCCTATTTATGCAAGAAGTTTGGCACCTTATGGAGCAGCAAACCTGGTTTTGGTTGCTGACTGTCGCACTGACCAGTGTGTGTATCGGCAGCTTTTTAAACGTTGTCATTTATCGCTTACCCATTATGATGCAACGCAACTGGCAGAGCGAATGCCGAATAATTCTGGAGCAGGCGCCACAGCAAGCTGAACCTGCCACTTTTAATTTGATGGCACCCGGGTCTACCTGCCCTAAGTGCAATACTAAGATCAAACTACATCATAATATTCCCTTGCTCAGTTGGTTACTGCTCGGTGGCAAATGCGCATACTGTGATACGCCAATTCCCAAGCGCTATCCGTTGGTTGAGTTATTTACAGGCGTGGCTTCACTATGGTTGGCATGGCATTTCTCAGCCACGCCCCAAGCGCTGGTATACATACTGGTAACCTGGGTACTAATTGCACTGATCTTCATTGATATTGATCATATGCTGCTACCCGACCAATTAACCCTCCCCTTACTTTGGTTTGCTCTGTTGGCGGCCGTGGCAGGCATCACCATTCCGCCATCTGAAGCCATTATTGGTGCGGCCGTTGGTTATCTGAGTTTATGGAGCATTTACTGGGGATTCAAGCTATTGACCGGCAAAGAAGGCATGGGGTTTGGTGATTTTAAACTATTAGCCGTATTTGGTGCGCTGATGGGCTGGCAGTCACTGCTACTCATCGTGCTGCTCTCAAGTGTTGTTGGGGCAGTGATCGGCGCAACACAACTCGCTGTGCAAGGCAAAGATAAAGCCAGCCCTATCCCCTTTGGTCCTTACCTCGCGATTGCCGGCTGGCTAACGCTATTGTACGGTGAGCAACTCAGCCGCTGGTATCTGTCGTTATTAGGAGTATAGCGTTATGGCCAACTGGATCTTGGGCTTAACTGGCGGTATCGGTGCCGGAAAAACAACGGTGTCTGACTACCTGAACAAATTAGGGATTGATGTTGTGGATGCCGATGTTGTGTCCCGAGAAGTGGTGGAACCAGGCAGCGAGGGGTTAAATGCCATTGAGGCTCATTTTGGGGCGCAGATCCTGACGGCTCAAGGCACGTTAGATCGCTCAAAGCTGCGCAGCATCATCTTTGCGGATGAAAACGAAAAAAACTGGCTGAACGCCTTACTGCACCCGCTGATCCGCACGCAATTACTTACCCAGCTGCCCATGCTGACAGCGACTATGTCATTCTATCTGCTCCTTTGCTGTTTGAAAACGGGCTAGAACAATACTGTGATAAAACCCTGCTTGTCGATGTACCTGTTGAAGTGCAACTCACACGGACTTGCACACGAGACAACGCCCACCAGCAGCAGGTTGAACGCATTATTGAAGCGCAAATGAGCAGAGCCGACAAACGTGCAAAAGCTGACTTTATTCTCGATAACAATCAGCCCCTAGAAGCGATGCAAACTGAACTTGTCGCCTTACACCGGGCGTTTTTGCTGCTGGCAGAAAAAAAACGTGCCTGATCTTTACGATACAGGCTCACACAAAGCAGGGTTTACGACCAAATCGCTACCCGTATCCAAGCATTTTTTGCTACATTTAGTGTAACTCGTTGAAGTCTTAAGAGCATTATGGAACATCACTCGCCGTTACTGAGAAAGTTTATTACCCTTGGCAAACTGACTGCCGAGCAGGTCAAAGCCAAACAAGCAGACGCCCATTCAACGGCTGAGCTCATCTGCCTGTGTAGTGGCATGAGCAGCCAGGAGATGGCCGAGCAATGTCTGGACTTATTCAGAGTACCTTATTTCGATCTGAACGGCTTTGACATTACCCAGGTTCCCAAGGAGCTGGTCAAAGAAAAGTTGATCCGTCAGCACCACTTGCTGCCTCTGGTCAAAAAAGATCGTAAGCTCTTTATTGCGACTTCAGATCCCACAGATTACGGCGCATTCGAGAACTTTGAGTTCAGCACCGGCCTGCAGTGTGAAGTGGTGGTTGTAGACTATAAGCTACTCGATCAGAAGATTGACCAACTTTTTGACGATAATAGCTCTCTCAGCCTCAGTGAAGACGAGTTTAAAGAATTTGCCAGCCTGGATGTCGAAGACGAGCCCAAACAACAGAACACCGACGAAGAAAAAGACGATGCGCCTATCATCGTGTATATCAACAAGATCCTCATGGATGCAATTAAAAAAGGCGCCTCGGATCTCCATTTCGAACCCTATGAAAAGAAATATCGGGTGCGCTTTCGGATCGACGGCTTATTACATGAAATGGCGAGCCCACCGCATGCACTTTCCAGCCGTTTGTCGGCGCGCATCAAAGTCATGTCTCATCTGGATATCGCCGAAAAGCGAAAACCCCAAGATGGCCGCATCAAACTGAAAATATCAGAGCGCAAAAGCATCGATTTCCGTGTTAGTACTCTGCCCACCATGTGGGGCGAAAAAATCGTAATGCGGATCCTCGATTCATCAGCCGCCAAACTGGGCATTGAAGCACTGGGTTATGAAGCAGATCAGAAAAGTATGTACCTAAATGCACTCGATCAGCCTCAGGGGATGATCCTGGTCACCGGACCGACTGGCTCAGGTAAAACAGTCTCGCTTTACACCGGCCTGAATATACTCAATAAACCAGAGCGCAACATCAGCACTGCGGAAGATCCAGTCGAAATTAACCTGGAAGGTATCAACCAGGTTCAAATCAATACCAAAGCGGACATGACCTTTGCCAATGCACTGCGGGCATTCCTGCGCCAGGATCCCGATGTGGTTATGGTTGGTGAGATCCGGGATCTGGAAACTGCAGAGATTGCCATCAAGGCAGCACAAACCGGTCACCTGGTTATGAGTACCCTGCACACCAATTCAGCCGCAGAAACCCTGACCCGCTTACTCAACATGGGCGTACCGGCCTATAATGTGGCCAGCTCTGTCAGCCTGATCATTGCCCAGCGCCTTGCCCGTCGATTGTGCCCCAAGTGCAAAGAGCCAGAACAATTGCCCACAGAGGAATTACAACGTCAGGGCTTTAGCGCAGATCAAATTGAGAATATGACCCTTTATGCGCCCAAAGGATGTGATCACTGTACCGATGGCTATAAAGGCCGGGTAGGTATTTACGAGGTAATGAAGATCACTCCGGAAATCTCGCATGCCATCATGGAAGGCGGTAACTCCCTGGAGATTGCTGAACTTGCTACAAGTAAAGGCTTTGCAAATCTGCGTCAATCCGGATTGAAAAAAGCTGCGGACGGGATCACCTCACTGGCAGAGGTCAACCGGGTAACGAACTACTAATTCCCCCGGTGTCAGTGACTGCCAGCACATAGCACAGTACAATAGAGAAAATTAGTAATGCAGAGGTGTGTATGCCTGTATCTGTAAAGTGCCCTACCTGCCAGGCTGCTGTGGTCTGGTCGGCGCAAAGCCCGCATCGTCCATTTTGTTCAAAACGCTGTCAGCTGATTGATTTAGGTGAGTGGTCTGAAGAAAATAATAAAATTTCAACCCCACTTAACAGTGCGGATCTGTCGCCGGAAGCGGCCCGGGATATGGTGGAAGATTTAGAGGCCATGCTGGCCAAAAACGACGACAGTTTCTTTAAAGAGTAGATATTAGCCCGGTAGTCATCCGGGCTATACCCCACAGCCATACTCGTTACGAAGACTGATGTTGATGATGCTTTTTAGCCATTCGCTTATGACGCAGCTGCTTAAGTTTGGCGCGCTGCTCTTCAGTCAGAATATGATACACCTTGTGTTGTGTTTCTAACCTTATCAGCATCATTTCACGCTTTTGAGGCTGAAATTGCTCCAGTAACACTTCCGCCTGGGCTTTATCAAACTGCTCCGCCTCAATCAGTGATTTAAATGCGTCACGATGTTCACCTTTGACTTTATCACCGCGAAGGCTCTTAACCTGCTCTCGTTGTGCGTCAAAAAGGCTTTTCAATTCATCTTGCTGACTTTGAGTCAGCGCCAGGTGCTTCACGGCACGCTTAGATAGCAACATATGTCCCATGCTTTTCATCGGTTTCATACTCGTTGCCCGAGACTGTGTCTCGTTCTCGCCCGTATCTGCCAGTGCTGCATTGCTACCCGCCATCACTGAGGCGAGTACCAAGGCTTTCAATGTACTGCGAACTTTGCTCATAGTGTGTGTATTCATAATTGCATCTCCTGTTAAGCTGAGTTCAACTTTAGCAACGCCAGAGCAAAGCAACGTCAAGGCTGTGTAAAGTTTTGTCAAGAGCTGTTTCAGTCCTACACACTCACTGTTTTTTGCTTAACTTCCTGAGCGTAAAGAAGTGTAAAGTCAGCCGCCTTACTTCTATAGTAAGGTAAAATAAACACAGGAACAGTGAATGAGTAACCATATGAGTGCCAATGTACTGATAATCGACGACGATCGAGGTCTGTGTGAGCTGCTGGAAGACTATCTGCACAGTGAAGGGTGTGATGTTATTACCGCACATACAGGCCCTGGCGGGCTGGACATGGCCTTAACCAGAGAGTTTGATGTCATCCTGCTGGATGTGATGTTGCCAGACCTGGATGGCTTTGAAGTGCTCAAAGCACTGCGTGCCAAGAAAATGACCCCGGTGATAATGCTAACGGCCAAAGGCGATGATTTTGACCGTATTTTTGGGCTTGAACTCGGTGCCGACGATTACATCCCTAAGCCCTTTAATCACAGGGAGTTACTGGCACGGATCAAAGCCATTACCCGTCGTGTCGCTCACCTGCTTCACAATGCAACTGAACCCTATTTCGAATACCATGACCTGACGCTGGATCTGTCGTCGCGTACCGCCAGCATCAAAGGCACGCAATTGCCTCTAACAGGCACGGAATACGAAATGTTGCACCAGCTGGTCAAATCGGCAGGCCAGACTGTCACCAAGCAAACACTGTCACAAACGGTGCTTGGCCGTCCTTTGGCCCCCTATGACAGATCAGTGGATATGCATGTCAGCAATGTCCGAAAAAAAATCGCTTTATACAGCTCACATACTTATATCAAGACATTACGTGGCTCTGGCTATATATTTCTGAAGGCATGAAATGAGGAAGTACTTACTAATACAAGTTTTCTTATGGTTTTGGGGCACAATCGCCGCCACTTTGTTGCTACTGATGAGTGTCAGCCTGTTACAACCTGACATACTGGAAACACGCCAGATCAGCCCCGCAATGTTGAAAAATCTGCAGCACCTGCAACGTAATATTGAGCGCCGTGCTGAAAGCCGCCCTGGCCAACCCCTGTACACCTTATTACCCGCTCGACACCGCAGCCACCGACCAAAAGTCTACCTACGGCACAGCGACGACCAACGCAGTGTTATGAGCCACTCAGAGCTCAAGGAGTGGGATCTGGCGCTACTGAATTTTACAGCCAACGCTCCACCACAAATTATCGACACCGAGCAGTACCGAGCTTTTGGTCCCGTAGATATTCAACTACACGGTGAAAAGTATCAGCTTTTTCAACTAATGGACCATCGCGACCCACGCATTTTGACAAAGATCCGCTTAATGCCAACCTGGGCAAAGCTGCTGACTCTGATCCTGGCCAGCTTTGGCTTTAGCCTGTGGTTTACACGTGGCCTGTTAAAGCCGGTACGACAGCTGCAGCAAGCTGCAGCAGCACTCGCACAAGGCAAACTGGATACACGAGCCAACATCAGTGCATCACGCCAGGACGAACTGGGGCAGCTGGGTAAAGATTTTGACCTGATGGCCAGTCGCCTGCAAGCGCATGTCACACAACAAAAGCGTCTGCTGGCCGATATCTCACATGAATTGAGATCGCCCTTAACCCGTCTGCAAATGGCAAACGGCATTGCCAGCGATAAAGCGCCAGAGACGCTGTCGCCCTATCTGCAAAGAGTCGAGAAAGAAGCCCATCTGCTTGAGCAAATGCTGAGTGATATACTTCAATTGTCCCGCTTGGAATCTCAGCAGCTAACACTAAACCCATACCCCACTTCACTTATAGAATTACTTGACCCAATCCTTGACGATGGCAAATTTGAAAGTCAGCAACTCGGCAAACAGCTTGACTGGGCCCCCCTGCCTGAGCTGACCTTAACAGTTGATGCCATGCTACTTGGCCGCGCGTTTGAAAATATACTGCGAAATGCCATCAAATACGCAGACAAACAAGTTAGCCTGACAGCACAACGACAGGACGACACATTAACCGTCACCATCTGTGATGATGGTCCCGGCGTAAGTGAGGCGATGCTAGAGAAGCTCTGCATCCCCTTTTTCAGGGCGTCACAGGCCAGGACACCAGAAGGCACAGCAGAGCCAGGCGGATTTGGGCTGGGGCTGGCAATTGCGCAACATGCCATAAAAGTGCATCATGGCCATATTCAGTTTAGCAATCACAATGGCCTGCGGGTCACCGTAGAGTTGCCAATAGACCAGCATGTTTTATAGCGAAAGTAAGCACTTAATTAATAATCTACCTCGTATAGAGGCACACTGGAAACGCTGCGACCAGGGCACTTTTGAAAGCCCACTCGGGCCACTCTTTTATGCCTGTCATATACCCGTTCAAGCACAGTTTGCGGTCATCCTGGTTAACGGCCGGATTGAATCAGCGCACAAATATCAGGAGTTGTTGTGGGAGCTTGCCAATAACCAGATTGCCGTGTTTACCTTTGACCACCCGGGACAGGGTCTGTCGGGGCGGTTTCTGGACAATGAACACATTGGTTATATACCGCGGTTTACGCAGTATGGCGATTGTCTGGATGCGTTTTTCACCGAGGTAGTCTTGCCTAAGTGGCAGGGCAAGAGCGTCATCCTGGCCCATTCTATGGGTGGGGCCATTGCATGCGATTACTTATCTCGGTTTAGCAGCCCGGTTGCGGGCGCATTTCTCAGTGCCCCCATGTTTGCAATCAATACTGCGCCTTATCCTGCCTGGTTTGCCCGTGGAATTGCCTCACTGGCCTGCAACCTCGGGCTGGGTAAACGCTATGCCATTGGCCAGACAAATTACCAGCCAAAAGCCTTTGCTGACAACGCGCTCACACAATGCGAACAACGCTATACTGTGTTCAGGCAGCTATATCAACAACACTCTGCATTACAGTTGGGAGGGGTCAGCTTTCGCTGGTTGCAACAGGCACTAACATTTACCACAAACCTGGCACAGCTGCGCATTGATCTGCCACTGAGTATTGCCAGTGCACAACAGGACAGCATTGTCTGCCCTGCTGCACATTCCATGTTTGCCGCCAATAATGATGCCTGCCAGTTGTCTCATTACCCCGGCAAGCATGAACTACTATGCGAAGTCGACACCATAAGGCGGGCTGTACTAGAGCAATTTTATACCTTTGCCGTTCAGCTCATTGCGTATGATAAGCCTGAAACGCCTTCACTCAGTGCAACTAATTAGTTGGTGATACCGCTAACGACACAGGATCCTGATGGATCAGTATATCCATTTCGGCCTCAAAAGCCGCTTTAATATGTGCCACCACTTCATCACTGATCTGGTGCGCCCGCGCCAATGGAATATGATCGTCCAGCTCCAGGTGCAACTGTACAAATTTCACTTTACCACTTTGGCGGGTCCTGAGATCATGAACTCCATAAACGTCTTCATGGCTGGAAGCCAACAAAATAATTTCGGTTTTTTCTTCATCAGGAAGTTCTTTGTCCATCAGGTGGTCCGCGCTCTCCCGGGCAATTTCCCAGCAGTTATAAAGCAGATAAGCCGCCACCCCTATCGCAAACAATGCATCGGCATGCTGGACCTGCCAATGGCTTAGTAACAATGCAGTCAGCACGGCGAGATTGAGTAAAATATCTCCTTTATAGTGCAACGAATCAGCTTTGATTGCGATCGACTGAGTGCGCTTAACCACCTGATGCTGCACGACAACCACGGCGAATGTACAGGCGACAGCAAACAGACTTACCCAGACGCCAAGCAAGCTATGCTGAATGGTTACCGGGTTAAATAAGCGCTCAATACCATGAAAGGTCAATAAGCAGGCAGATCCCGCAATAAATGCAGACTGCCCGAGACCCGCCAGAGCTTCCGCTTTACCATGACCAAAGCGATGGTCATCATCAGCAGGGCGCAGCGCATAGCTCAACACCAAAAAGCTCATCATAGATGCACTGACATCAAGTAATGAGTCCGTCAGCGACCCCAGCATGGCCGCACTGCCTGATGCCAGCCAGGCCCAGGTCTTGGCCGCTATCATCAGCGCAGCCATCACCAGCGTAAAAATACTGGAAAATCGGACTAAAAAGTTATAATTATGGGCCACCTATTACCTCTACAACCTGATTAAACTTCCGAGTTAGGCTTATCTTATAGTGTAAGTCATGAAAATGAAAAATTAGTGACGCTGGTATAATAATATGGACACACTGCCCGCCTCTCTACTACTCACAAGAGTTCAGCACCACTTTTAGCCTTGATGCTGGATGCGCTATACTGCAAGCAATATTATTTTGAGGTTATCCATGTTAGACATCGTACTGTATCAGCCTGAAATCCCCCCCAATACAGGTAACATCATTCGCCTGTGTGCAAACACCGGATTTTCTTTGCATTTAATTGAGCCTTTGGGCTTCGACTGGGACGACAAACGCGTCAGACGCGCCGGCCTGGATTATCACGAATTCAGTGAAGTGAAGCGCTACCCATCACTGGAAGCCTATCTGGAAGCCCGTAAACCAAATCGCGTGTTTGCCTGCACAACTAAGGGGACACGTTATCACCATGAGCCAGACTACCAGAGCGGTGATTGTCTGCTGTTTGGTCCGGAAACAAGAGGCCTACCAGAAGACCTTATTTTCTCTTTACCACCAGAGCAACGCCTGCGCATCCCGATGCGGCCCGACAGCAGGAGCATGAATTTATCCAATGCGGTTTCTGTGTTTGTGTATGAATCGTGGCGTCAGATGGGCTTTGAAGGGGCTGTTTGAGCACCATTACGAATGAAGCCACTCGTGAGTGGCTTCTTTTTTATCTCTAATTCAGGTTCATTTCCTGAATAATTTCATGTGCGATTGGCGGGGTCGTACTCACAGGTTTTTCATGTTTGTTGGCCTTGAGCTGCCCTTTTCTGTGTTTTAACGCAGCATCCAACTTTTTAGCTGCCTGTGCGATAGCCGGATACATGACGTCATCCTCTCCTTTTACAGATATCCTGGCTCCTGAATAATTGGTGTTGATCTCAGTATAAAATTTCTTGTGTTCCTTACTGACTATGACGTCTATCGACAACAGCGACGGGAAGTGATTAGCTACTTTGGCAAACTTTTCATCAACGTGTTGCTTAACGGCTTCTGTCATATCTACATGGTGGCCTGAAAGATTAATTTTCATAAGCGCTCCCTTTTGTTGTTTACCTATATCTAAGTATTGGAGCGAAAGACACAATTCTCAAGCAGAAATTTAAGATTTTTGTCATCAAACTGAATTTATTTGTGATAGATCACGGTTAGTGGTGTGGTGACGGAAAAGTACGCAAAGAGGCTCGCTTGCTTGATACTCGATCAGGCTGTCATTAGACAGCCTGACTTCATTTGGGCTGGTTTATTTATAAGTAAGGTATGCCTCACGCAATCTGCCAAGATTTGCGTACACATAACTACCAGACAAGCGCCCCTGGTTAAAGTAGGTACGGTCCAGCGTGATCGACGTTTCTGGGACATATCCCTTTTTGTACACCAGCGCATTGGTATCCTCACCAATACGTGTACCGACACTATGACGCCATGCCTGATTACCTTTGATCTGACCGTATTCCGACACTGCCATGTCTTTTCTCGGTGTCAGTGGAATACTGAAAGAGATACCCGCTACTTGAACATCTGTATCATAGGCAAAAATTGACACATAGCTGTCACCAAACCAGAACTTAGTCTCTGCCTTGAACCCTTTGTCCTCTTGCCAGAACTCTCCCCCAGACAAGTGGAAGGTCATATCCTGCTCTACCCAGTGATATTGATAGCCCATAACATGATAATCACGATCGCCATCAAAATCCTCATAGTCAAAGAAGCCGTAATTATTGTAAAGCTTATGGCGTCCAGACGGGCTTACCCAAGCTGTTTCGTTAATAATCCCCGTGTAATCATAGTATTCACGGAAAAAGCCAACCTGGGTTTGATTGTAAAAACCGAAGGGTAAGTCAAATGTTTGATAGAAAACAGCACGCTCTAAACCGTTTTGCTCACGACGAGATTCAAACGTATCGCCTGGTTCAAAGTCTTCTGTATCGGCAACCACCGTTTGTGCTGTTATATTGATGCCTGCACCACGCCACACAGGTATCTCAAGATCTCCTCGTAATGCCAAAGAAAAGTCGTACACCCCCAAATCTGTGGCATAAGTTGAACTGAGCGCAGGACTCAGAGTTAAGCGAGGCTTAAAGTATGGGCTATTGGCTTTTCCATCTCCAATCCAGGCAACCCCTTTTTGCGCTTCCATTGCTCCTTGACGAATAGTCAATGCAGGCGAAACACCATCGGTAATAAAACGCTTATAGTCCTGTACTTTGCCTGACAGTGCCAGTAATGGAATATCATGCTTGCTTAACTGCACAACAAAACGCGCATTATCCTGATCGATATACTGGGCTATTCTGCCAAGTACCAGACCTAATGCATCAATATCATTGCGATTGAAAACGGCATTTTCGAACCCAACAATCACACTTGGCTCACGATTCATACCGACCTGAACATTCTCAAAGCCATCTTGCACCAAGGACTTTTTCAAAGCACGAATAGCGGAATTCAGGTCAGTGGTGTTCAAGTTCGCCACATCTTGTTGAGCAGCTGTTCGCGGGCTGTCTTCCCGCGCCGACACCGGTGCTGTCAGCTTTTCATTGGTACCTTTCAGTTTTTCCAATGTGCCAGCATTGTCGGGCGCGGCTTTAATCTCTGGATAATTACTCTGCTGCTGATCCGATAATGGCATAGAGAAATTGACACCAAAATATGTGTCTTTATCACTGTGGTCTGTATTGCTGTAAAAACGACTGGTCAGAGTCACAGTCCCTAAGTCATATAACCATGCTTTAGGGATGGTCACCCGTGCCGCGGCATTCACTGCGTCAGCATCATGTTCAAGTTGCAAAGCAAACCAGCTTAATGGCTGCCACTCAACCCCCGCAAACACACCGTCCATCATGCCAAAATCGTTTTTACTTTTAGCAATACCGCCTGAAAAGCGAAAGCTGTACCAATCTTTTGAAGCGACAGCAAAATAAGATTCATATTTATTGGCTGCCCCACCGATATCTCTGCCACCGATAGCCACAGAGAACCACTCTTGTGGGATCAATGGGAGCTGATATTTGGCGTTAAAAGATAAATCGCGTATCTGATTGTCGCCTAATACCTTCGCCCTAAACAAATTGTCATGCATTGTGCTGGTGGCAATTTGTCCACTGATTTCCAATCCAGACCACAATCCAGCAGAAAAAATATAATTGTAGCCATCTGTGTATTTTGATCCGGCAAAATCAAGTTGGGTGTTGTAACCAATATCAACCACACCAGGATCTTTCACTTCCGCCGTCGGGATATTAACTATGCCTGTAAAACCAGCAAAATTTTGGTATTTTTCTGGTGCCTCATCAGCGACACCTGGTAATGAGAGAGTCAGCAAGCTGCTTGCCAAAATAGGAGATAATTTAGACATAGTCCTCTGTCCGATTAACAATTATAATTTTGTTTTGGAGTGCTTTAGAACACTATAACATCAAGGCAATGACTGTAGCGAGAGAAATGGAGTCATAACATCATGTTCTCACGATAACTTCACGACATGAATTGAAACTGTGGGGTGCTTTCATACAATCAAAAGCCCCGCTAAATACGCAGGAAAGGTAAGGCAACTACAAGTTCGCTCTCATTTTAACAACCTCCATCTCCATTGATAACCTGGCATTCCATACCAAATCACAAATTCCATCTGTTGGGTTGAATCCCGTAGGTGCATCCAGCAGTAACTGACGAATTTGCTCATGCTCAAAGTTGTGGCAAGCAATATCCAATGCATCCAAAAATACTTTTAACTCTTCTAATGGCAGCATCACTTCTTTTGCTGTCATTATCCGCTCATGGGACGTCTCTTCTACATTTTCACCAATCAGTAACTCTTCGTACAGCTTTTCTCCCGGACGCAGCCCTGTACACATTATCTGAATATCTCCATGCGGATTCGCGTCGCTTTTAACTTCCAGACCCGACAAATGCACCATCTTCGTTGCCAAATCTTTGATCTTAACCGACTCCCCCATATCAAGCACAAACACATCGCCCCCCTTACCCATAGCGCCTGCCTGAATAACGAGTTGCGCTGCCTCTGGTATGGTCATGAAGAAGCGTGTGATATCCGGGTGCGTCAGTGTGATTGGCCCACCTTCTTTTATCTGTCTGCGAAACAACGGGACCACTGACCCGGATGAGCCCAGTACGTTGCCAAAACGCACCATACAAAAGCGTGTTCTATGTTTTCCTCGCTCTTTATCTTGTGCAAGCCCTTGTAAGCATAGCTCAGCCATTCGTTTCGTCGTCCCCATCACATTCGTGGGCCTGACCGCTTTGTCTGTGCTCACCAGTACAAAGGTTTCTACGTTGGCATTTATGGCTGCGCGTGCAGAATAATAGGTGCCAAATACATTGTTACGCACCCCTTCAACAACATTGTGTTCCACCAATGGAACATGCTTATAAGCCGCTGCGTGATATACCGTTTGCACACCAAAGGAAATCATACAGGTCTCTAACCTGTTTATGTGCTGCACAGACCCCATTATTGGGATCAACTCTATCTCTAACCCTTTTGATTTTATCGCTTCGCTCAGTTCTTTTTCTATCGAATATAAAGCAAACTCGGTTAACTCAAATAATACCAACTTGGCCGGCGATTGTTTTATGATTTGGCGGCATAGCTCAGAGCCAATTGACCCACCGGCGCCTGTCACCATCACCGACTTGCCTTTGATATTTGCGTCCAGCAGATCCTGTTTAGGCGATACAGGATCGCGGCCCAGTAAATCTTCTATTTCAACATCTTTTATTTCTTCTAATGTTGCCCGGCCTTCTACAATGTCGACCATACCCGGAATGGTCATCACCTCCACAGGCAAGTTTTCCAGTTGCGCCAGGATCTCTTTACGCCGTGAACGAGATTCACCTGGCATAGCCAGTAAGATTTTTTTGACCCTGTTACGTTCGATTAAACTGAAAATCCCCTCAAAAGCAATCACCGGGATCCCTTGTAAGATAGCACCATGTTTAGACGGGTCATCATCTATAAATGCACTGACATAATACTCTTCACCCGCCGCGATTGCTGGAGCCAGCTGCCGCCCAGCCGAGCCTGCGCCATAAACCACAACCGGTGTTTTATTGACTGTTGCCAAATGGCTCACCATCGCACGCACCGCAATGCGTGAACCACCCACAGACAGAATTAATAACCAGGCATAGATCAATGGCATGGTGCGGGGAATGGTCACATAGGTGAAGAATGATGCCATCACCAGCGCCACGGTACTTATCACAGTCCCAACTATCACCGCGCCGACAGCATGTGCGCCTACATAACGAAGCACAGCGCGATACAAGCCGACTTTGATAAACGCCAGCAAACTCACGGGCAGTAACAAACTAAGCAACAACCAGTTCTCAATAACAAAGAAAGGAGAAAAACTATCAAGCCTGACCACAAGAGCCAGCCAAAATGCACTGAAAATAAAAACGGAGTCTATTAGAAGTGTGAGCGCACGCTTTTTTGAGCGAGATGCATTAAGAAGAGAACTGAACCAACTATCCACTGTAAATCCTTGAGCCAAAGAAGTTCAATTACACAAAGTAACTATACAGTTATAGCTAATAAATATACACAGATATCTGATAACTGTCGAACTGAATTCAGCCTACGCACGAGAAAGACAGGATAAACACACCAAGAAACCTTGCAAAACTATGGGCATATTAATTAAAAAGTGCGGATTGCTTGGCAGGGAAGGATATTAAGAACGAATGCCACTGATTTATTTCCAGCGTACCTAACCCAAACTGAAGCCTGAGAACATCCGGCAGAAAAGCGGATAATTGCCAGGCCCCTGTCTGGGCAAGATAAAAGACTTACTGATAAATCTATACCTTATAGAAGTCTTTGTACCATTTTATTAAGCGTTTTACGCCTTCCTCAACACCAACCTGAGGCTTATAACCCGTTGCTTCAAACAGATCATCAGTATCGGCAAACGTTTTATAAACATCGCCTGGTTGCATTTCTCTAAAATTCTTAGCAGCCTCGATACCTAATTCGGTCTCAATTGCTCCAATGAACTCCATTAGATTAATTGGGCTACCATGGCCTATGTTATACACACTATAAGGTGCCGAACTTGATGCTGGCGTGCCAGATTCGACTTTCCAAGTTGGTTGACGAGTGGGTATTACATCAGCGATTCTAACAACGCCTTCTACGATATCATCAATATAAGTAAAGTCGCGCCACATATCACCGTTATTATTTACGTCGATAGTTTCACCTTTCAATATTTTGTTAGTGAAAATATACGGCGCCATATCAGGCCTGCCCCACGGTCCGTAAACGGTGAAAAAGCGTAACCCTGTTGTCGGCAAATCATAAAGGTGTGAGTAGCTGTGCGCCATCAACTCATTTGACTTTTTAGTAGCAGCATAAAGAGAAACAGGGTGATCAACAGAGTCGCTGGTTTCAAATGGCGTCTTTTCATTCAATCCATATACAGAACTTGATGACGCATACACTAAATGCTTCACTGCGTTATTTCTGCAACCTTCAAGAATATTCAAATGACCAACGAGGTTACTATCAGCATATGCATGCGGGTTTTCAATCGAATACCTGACTCCTGCTTGTGCAGCTAAATGAATAACGATATCGAAAGATTCATCGTCGAATAATGCTGCAAGTTGATCTCTGTTGGCAATGTCCGTTTCTATAAATCTAAAGTTTTCGTCATGCTCAATATTTGCCAAACGAGCATGCTTTAAGCTCACGTCATAGTAATCGTTCAAGTTATCGATACCAACAACCTGGTGTGCTTGCTCCAACAGCTTTTCACATACAGCGGCACCAATGAAGCCAGCTGCACCTGTTACTAAGTATTTCACTATTAATCCTTCCTAATCATTGCCAAATAAATCACGGGTATAAACTTTACTTTCGACATCTAACAACTCATTCGTCATTCTGTTAGAGATGATTACATCAGAAGACGCTTTTAACTCTTCGAGTGAACTTACAACTTTAGAGTTAAAAAACGAACTTTCTTTTAAGGTTGGTTCATAAATGATCACCTCGATCCCCTTGGCCTTAATGCGCTTCATAACACCTTGAATTGCAGAAGCCCTAAAGTTGTCGGAACCTGATTTCATCACCAATCTATAAATACCCACGACCTTTGGTTCACGCTTTATAATCGAATCCGCAATAAAATCTTTGCGCGTCGTATTTGCGTCAACAATCGCACGGATCATGTTATTTGGCACATCTTTATAATTTGCTAATAACTGTTTTGTGTCTTTTGGCAAGCAATAACCACCATAACCAAAAGATGGGTTGTTGTAATGAGACCCAATTCTCGGGTCTAAACCAACCCCTTCAATGATCTGTTTAGCATCCAGACCATGGCTTTCAGCATAACTATCCAGCTCATTAAAGTAAGCCACGCGCATAGCCAGGTAAGTGTTTGAAAACAACTTGATCGCTTCAGCTTCAGTTGCGTCAGTAAACAACACTTGTGTATCCTGTTTTTTCGCCCCTTGCTGCAGCAATTGCGCAAAAACCTTAGCTCTTTCGCTTTGCTCACCAACGATAATCCGGGATGGGTGCAAGTTATCGTAAAGCGCTTTTCCTTCTCTCAAAAATTCAGGAGAGAAAATAATATTATCGACACCAAACTTTTCATTCACTGAGGCTGTGTAGCCAACCGGTACGGTTGATTTGATAACCATCGTTGCGCTAGGGTTAATTGCCAGAACATCTGCGATAACGGACTCAACGCTACTTGTATTAAAAAAGTTTGTCTCTGGATCATAATCTGTAGGTGTCGCTATGATAACGAAATCACTATCTTGCAGAGCCAACTCTTTGTTCGTAGTCGCAGTAAAGTTGATATCTTCATTCTTCAAAAAATGAGTAATCTCTGTATCAACAATGGGTGATTGCTTATCCAATAAAAGGTCAACTTTGCCTTTATCTATATCAACGGCAACAACCTCGTTATGCTGGGCCAGCAATAGCGCGTTTGACAAGCCAACATAACCTATTCCAAAGACAGTAATCTTCATCAAAAATCCATTACATTCAAAACGTTAATAAACTAAGCTAAGAGTGAGCTAACTATTTAAAACTGATAACCTTGCTCTCGCTCGCTTCTATTTTGGCATTCCATACCAAATCACAAATTCCATCTGTTGGGTTGAATCCCGTAGGTGCATCCAGCAGTAACTGACGAATTTGCTCATGCTCAAAGTTGTGACAAGCAATATCCAATGCATCCAAAAATACTTTTAACTCTTCTAATGGCAGCATCACTTCTTTTGCTGTCATTATCCGCTCATGGGAAGTCTCTTCTACATTTTCACCAATCAGTAACTCTTCGTACAGCTTTTCTCCCGGACGCAGCCCTGTACACATTATCTGAATATCTCCATGCGGATTCGCGTCGCTTTTAACTTCCAGACCCGACAAATGCACCATCTTCGTTGCCAAATCTTTGATCTTAACCGACTCCCCCATATCAAGCACAAACACATCGCCCCCCTTACCCATAGCGCCTGCCTGAATAACGAGTTGCGCAGCCTCTGGTATGGTCATGAAGAAGCGTGTGATATCCGGGTGCGTCAGTGTGATTGGCCCACCTTCTTTTATCTGTCTGCGAAACAACGGGACCACTGAACCGGATGAGCCCAGTACGTTGCCAAAACGCACCATACAAAAGCGTGTTCTATGTTTTCCTCGCTCTTTATCTTGTGCAAGCCCTTGTAAGCATAGCTCAGCCATTCGCTTCGTCGTCCCCATCACATTCGTGGGCCTGACCGCTTTGTCTGTGCTCACCAGTACAAAGGTTTCTACGTTGGCATTTATGGCTGCGCGTGCAGAATAATAGGTACCAAATACATTGTTACGCACCCCTTCAACAACATTGTGTTCCACCAATGGAACATGCTTATAAGCCGCTGCGTGATATACCGTTTGCACACCAAAGGAAATCATACAGGTCTCTAACCTGTTTATGTGCTGCACAGACCCCATTATTGGGATCAACTCTATCTCTAACCCTTTTGATTTTATCGCTTCGCTCAGTTCTTTTTCTATCGAATATAAAGCAAACTCGGTTAACTCAAATAATACCAACTTGGCCGGCGATTGTTTTATGATTTGGCGGCATAGCTCAGAGCCAATTGACCCACCGGCGCCTGTCACCATCACCGACTTGCCTTTAATATTTGCGTCCAGCAGATCCTGTTTAGGCGATACCGGATCGCGACCCAGTAGATCTTCTATTTCAACATCTTTTATTTCTTCTAATGTTGCCCGGCCTTCTACAATGTCGACCATACCCGGAATGGTCATCACCTCCACAGGCAAGTTTTCCAGTTGCGCCAGGATCTCTTTGCGCCGTGAACGAGATTCGCTAGGCATAGCCAGTAAGATTTTTTTGACCCTGTTACGTTCAATTAAACTGAAAATCCCCTCAAAAGCAATCACCGGGATCCCTTGCAAGATGGCACCATGTTTAGACGGGTCATCATCTATAAATGCACTGACATAATACTCTTCACCCGCCGCGATTGCCGGAGCTAACTGCCGCCCTGCCGAGCCTGCGCCATAAACCACAACCGGTGTTTTATTGACGGTCGCCAAACGGCTCACCATCGCACGCACCGCAATGCGTGAACCGCCCACAGACAGAATTAATAACCAGGCATAGATCAATGGCATGGTGCGGGGAATGGTCACATGGGTGAAGAATGATGCCATCACCAGCGCGACGGTACTTATCACAGTCCCAACTATCACCGCGCCGACAGCATGTGCGCCGACATAACGCAGCACAGCACGATACAAGCCAACATTAATAAACGCGAACAAACTCACGGGCAGTAACAAACTCAGCAACAACCAGTTTTCCATTGCAAAAAAAGGCGAAAAACTATCAAGCCTGACGACAAGAGCCAGCCAAAATGCACTGAAAATAAAAACGGAGTCTAATAGAAGTGTGAGCGCACGCTTTTTTGAGCGAGATGCATTAAGAAGAGAACGGAACCAACTATCCACTGTAAATCCTTGAGCTAACGAAGTTCAATCACAACAGTGATTGAGATACAAACAACAGGTATACACAATTATCTAACATCTGTCATTTTAGATTTGTTCATAATGGTCGTGCAAATACTTTAACAAAATTGCTTTCACAACCCCATATAACCGTTGTACTACATCTTTTGCCGGCTTTGCCATGGAAAGTATCTTCGAATTGCTACACACTTTCCTGCCAGCTATTATAGTCAACATTATCATAAATAAGCCAAAAACCACTCTGGCTAAGTACCTTCTGGCACTACCTATCTAGTCACGCAAACTGACAATTTTACGTTGACCTTATAGTCGCACCCAGCAGGTCAAAAATTTGGTTTATCAAAAGCGCCGAATTATTGCGATTTTCTGTTCAAAAACCATCCCATCACGAAAAACTACTTACCTATAAGTACACCAATTTGGTTGATGTACAAGTTGCCCCAAATACCTAAATCAAGTACTTGGTTTTAAGTCTGTAATGTTTCCAGGAATCGTGTTCGCCATTAGCAATACAGCACACTGGAACCAACAACAATTCTGAAGCAGTTTTTTGACAGATTTAAGACAGGTTATCAGCTTATGATCATTTAGCATGGCACTTGCTCCCTGTTCGCCACAATTTATTTCGACATCCCAGTCTGTTTGGACGCAATCATCTACAGATGATAACGCTTACGAGTTAAGCTACATAGCAAGATTATGCCAATAGCCCTCTACCTAAGTGGTAATAAATGCTATGCTACGAACGCCTTCATCATTATGTATGATACCACATTCCCGCCTTCGCATTCACCCTTTTAAAATTCCATTATTTCATGGTGTTATCTATCATAGATACAACACAGCAATTGCATGTAACAACCGAAGCATCCGGTTATTGCATGCTGAGCGCGGAACCCGCTCTAGCACTAGTGCAAAGCTATTTGACAGCTCAGCACTAGTCTAGGACTCATAAGCTAGCCAACTACACTCAATTGCTTAACAGTGAGTGGCAAATACGCTTAATATTATCCGTCGCTTTTCCTTCATAAATATCGAGCGAAGAAACTTGTTCTGCAGATTTTAATACCTCATCAAGTGCCGCAGGCAATTCATCCGCTGTTTGCACCCCAACTGACATTGCGAGCTTCTCGTAAGATGCAACGACGCGATAAACGGTGTTCTCTAGGGTAATCAATTGAGCACCCAGTAGAACCCCCTCCAGACCAACTGTACTCACTGCTGTGATGACAATATCAGTATGCATAAGCAATTCATGCAAATCTTCACTCGGCGGTGACACTTTAACATTTGAACATTCTGAATAATCAATATTAAAGTTAGGATGGCCTCTGAAGGTCATAGAGATTGACTCTTTGCCAGCCAATTGATTGAGCACTTTCCTGACATCATGTTCAAGCTCAGGATCAGCTGTAACCTCTGGAAACTTTGGATGTGAAGCCGGAAGCGGCACATCAGCATACAATATGTTGACTGTACTTCTATTGCGTTTGTTGTTCTGCCACTCCGCCTTTCTGAGCTTCAGTGAGTCAAAAACTGGAGAGCCAGTGACGACCACGTCTTGCTCCGAAAATGCACTGGCATCGACAAGCTCTTTTTTCATCGCTTCATTAATTACGCAGATCTTAGATGCAACTTGTTGTTTGGCAACATCTAAGACCCCCCCACCAATCCACAAGTTGTCAGCGACACAGACCGAAGGAATACCGCGTTGTTTTGCAACAAAAAGTGCGGCTCTTTCCGACCGTGGAGAGTTTGTTGCAACAACCAAGTCCGGCTTGATCACATCGAACACCCCTCCCATGAATCTTGTCGGAAAAAAACACCCTCTACCTTCTTGTTGGTATTTCTCTCTGCCTTTAGCGTCGCCATGCTCCATGAGCAACTCTTGAAAATTCACGCCCATATAGGCAATCGTTTCATCTAGATCTAAAGCATTCATGTTTGCAGACAGTTCCTTCCCCAATCTAGCGGCTTCAGAACCGATAAGCTCAGGAAAGTCAGAATATGAGAGGAAAGGAATCCCTTCCTCCTTGAGATATTCTCGCGCGCTGGTGAAGGCTAAAATCGCAACATCAAAATCATTTGTTAATGTAGGGTACAAATGCTTTATAATCTTGACGTGGCCTCCGCCATAACACACCAATAATATCTTTTTTTTCATTAGTCTAAGAACCTTCTACACCACAGTTCAAACGCCATCAACGCCCTTATTTCTCGTGTGTTGTTTTCCCGGTCATTCACATGGTCTTCAAACAAACGCGCGACAAAGTCATAGTTAAAGAAACCACGAGCTTGCGTTCTTGGACTAATTAACAAATCTACACACAGGTCTTTCAATGTCGTTTTAAACCAATCACCGATAGGCACCGTAAACATTTGTTTCTTCCTGTACGCCAGGTCCGTTCCTATCAGGTCTTCGACCGCTTTCTTGTAGATGTACTTTGTTTCGGAGTTTCTGAGCTTGAGCTCACCAGGCATGCTAAAAGCAAGCTCAATCAATCTATAGTCCAAAAACGGGGCGCGATTTTCAATTGAAACAGCCATACCCGTTCTGTCTGGTTTCACCAGGTTATTACCAGAAAGAAGTAGCTGAGTATCAATATAAAGTGCCTTATTAATATCATCCATATGCTGTACGTCAGAAAGCAGCGGCTCAAGCCTCTCTTTTACAACTTCTGAACGCAAATTAGATCTATACTCGTCAGTCAGTAACTGATCTAGTTTGTCTTTCGGAAATAACGTCAGCTGTTTGTGATAATCAGCATCGAAATTATGTGCTCTATTGTCTTTAAAGAAGTGCAGGTATTTATCATAGCCAGCAAACAGTTCATCGGCACCATCACCCGTCAGCACCATTTTCACATCAGCGGCAGCCATTTCTGCCACCTTATATGTAGGCATAAATGATACGTCACCATGAGGTTGGTCACAGTGATAAAGTACCTTTTCCCACAGATCCAACATATTAGGATCTACTTTCTTCAAATGATGCTCTGTAGAGAAACGAACTGCCGCCTCCTCTGCATACGGAGACTCATCGTACTTTTTATCATCAAAACCAATACTATAGGTTTTTACAGGCTCACTAAGGTGCTTTGCCATCAGGCCAACAACACTACTTGAGTCAACCCCGCCGGACAAAAACGCACCGAAAGGTACGTCTGCACGTAATCTGATCCGAACAGCATCATCAAGAATGGTGTTAAACTCAGAGATCCACTCTTGCTCTGTTTTGTTTTGAGTTTCTACTTTACTCAAATCCCACCACTTCTTCGAAGAAATGCCTTGCTCGTTTATTTCTAGGTAAGAACCGGTTTCAACATGGAATATGTTTTCGAAGATAGTTCTGGGCTGCGGAATATAGTTAAACGAGAAGAATTCCTCAATTGCTTGTGAGCAAACAGGCGGTTTATCAATAACCTTCAGTATCGATTTAATTTCAGACGAGAATACTAAACTGTTGCCATCATAGAAATAGTGCAACGGCTTTTCACCCACCCTATCTCTAATTAAATACATTGTATTTTTATTTTTATCAAAAATAGAAATGGCGAACATACCATTGAGCTTGGAAATGCCGTCTATCCCATCACGCTCATAAAGTCGTAAAATAACTTCAGTATCGCAGTGAGTTTTACACTCAAAGCCCTGCTCGCTTAATTCATCGGCCAACTCTACGTGGTTAAAGATTTCACCATTTTGAACAACAACGATATTGCCACAGTCAGAAACAAAAGGCTGCTGACCATGCTCAATATCTAGGATCGCAAGCCTTTGGTTACCCAATGATAATTTAGGGGTAAAGTAGATTCCCTGGCCATCTGGACCTCGATGTGAGATGGCTTGCCCCATAGACTCAATTTGATGCTCTGAATATTCTACATTTGAGAAGCTGTAGTGCCCAAAGATACCGCACATACTCAATATCCGCCTTTTACAATAACTTGTTTAACTGTTAACAGAACCAATTTGATATCCAAAATCAAATTAGAACGCTTTGCGTAATCTAGATCTAGCTCTAGCCTTTGTTGCATCGTTGCGCTTGATCTGTACATGACCTGTGCCAACCCGGTTATACCAGGTTTTACTGAATTTCTTAGCTGCCAGTCCTCGGCTGTATACTCCTTGACCTGTTGTGGGACATTTGGTCTCGGCCCAACAACACTCATATCTCCTTTAAGCACATTTAGTAACTGAGGCAGTTCATCAATACTGGTTCGTCTAATAAACTTGCCAATTTTAGTAATGCGGGGATCCCCTACTTGGGTTGAGTAACCACCTATCTTATCTGCGTTCGCAACCATAGAACGAAATTTGTACAACTTAAACGTCTTACCATTTAATCCGACCCTGTCCTGTAAATAGAACGCAGAACCACCGTCTTTTTTGATGAGAACCGCCGTAATAATGAATACAGGGAATAAAAGTACAAGGCCAATTAAGGAAGAAACTAAATCGAATAATCTTTTCACTTTTCCACCTAGCCCACAATTGCTCGAACGTTACGACAAAAAGTGTCGTGGAGCTGATTCAAACTTGTCTTATCACTGGACAACAGCTTGTCTCTGGCTGCATTCAGTGCCTTAAACTCTTCACTAAATTTATCAAGGCATAGTTCCCCATCAGTTCCCAGTGAAATCTGCTGATGAAATGCTCTGGAAAGAATTACACCGCGAGACCCCAGTCTAACATGCTCAGCCATAACCAGTTCTCCGTCAACTTCCCCGGATCCTACCCTTGCAATTCCACCGATACCAAATGGCTTCTTAAACCCGGCAAGCCGTTGCTCCAGATATCCACTTTCAAGCAACTGAAACATGAACTTTAAGCCCATCTCTAAATGCAGGTCATTCAATCCAATATGGACCTCATCTACATATTCACAGTCATCGAGTTCTTGCAAAATATTCGAGGCATCAATGGTCTCAACCAATGGGATAAACTTCGCTCGCCCAGCAATCAACTTACCAACACTTTCAATTTCCGACATTGACTTAAACATTGGCAGCATGATGATATCAGCGCCACGGTTAATCACTTCCTCGATTTCTTCAGCAGAACCACTGAAGTAAGGATTTATTCTCACCAAAAGTTCAGAGTTCTTCAATGCTGCCTTGACCGCAGAAACATCTGCAAGAGAATGATGACTGATAACCGTATCAAGATGGCCTTGCCTGGCATTTTTGCCGTTGATCTCAAGATCGACAAAAATCCGATCAACACCACAAGTATCTAACCCAGCTGCGATAACAGGATTGTTTGTTATCATCAAATATTTAAAACTATTATCCATCTTCCCTATAAGCCTTTTCTATTCTGTCACACACTTTTTCTGAGGTAAGTTGCTCTAACACGAAGTTATACGCGTTACTTTCTCTTTCTCTCATCATAGAGGGGTTATTTGACAAATATTCGATTTCTGACACCAGTGAATCTATATCATTAGGCTCGAACACTTTCCCCGCTTTTCCGTCGTTGGTCAGCTCTTTCAGACCACTGATATCACTACCAATCCAGGTTTTTCCTAAGGCCATTGCTTCAACAATTGCATTTGGGAAAAGCTCGCCTTTGACTGAAGGTTGTGTGTAAAGATCGAAAGCCATATGATATGTTTCCGACTTCATTACTCGTCCTACAAAAACCACATGTTCCGCAACATTTAACTCATCTGCAAGTGCTTGCACACGCTCAAAATCTGCTCCATGCCCAACTAACATCAACTTATATTTACTGTCTTTTTCAAGCAGCTTAGCTAGTACTCTGACTAGCACGTCTTGTCCCTTCCAACCGGAAAACGCACCAACATGGCCTATTAAAAAGTCAGAAGGTTTAATGTTGTATTCGGCTCTGACCTTTTCTTTTGACAGTGAATTCTTATCAAAAATATTTAGATCGGCACCATTGAAAGTAACACTGATTTTCTTAGGATCTGCACCGACTCTAATCAGTTCTTTTCTCGCAAATTCGCAAACTGCGAGAAGCTTAGCTGGGTAGATCTTATATATCCAGTTTCTATATTGATGCGAAGGTCTTAGCTCAATTCCTCTCACACTTCTCACAATAGTGACTTTTCGACCAGCTAATAATGAAGCAAAGTATGCAATAAAACTACATGCTCCATTGTGTGTATGAACAACATTTATATTATTATCCTTAATAATATTCTTTATGTGGCTAACAGACTTAAAAAAGGATCCAATACCGCGTTCTAATCTAGCTAAACTAGGCACCTCAATAAATTCAAATCCATTTTCCTTTATTATATCATCCATATACCCCTTAGCGCCGGCAAAATAAGACTCATAACCTCTTTCTCGGAATTGGAGTGCGATTTTTAGAGGTTGAGTACCTGGACCATTATCTAAGTACTCGGATCTCATATGCAATACGTTCATACATCCTCATTATTTGATTATATTATTCATAAATACCGAGTAAGAATACAAGGTAAATATTCTCACTGAATGCGACTCATTGCCACTATCAAACTCTTTAAAAAGATTCGATAAGCTTTCTTTACTAATAAACTTGCTGATAAACTGACAAGAGAGTAAGTGCTTTCTTACCTTAGAGCCAAAATCACTAGAACACCAACTAGACAATGGTACTCTAAAGCCCTGCTTTTTATTTTTATACACTTCATTAGATATGTAATCAGAAAGCAACTCCCTTAGAGGGGTTTTGCCCGCACCTTTTTCGATGCAGTTTTCGGGATTATAAAACATTCTAGAAAAGTTGTACAATTCTAAGTCTAATAGTGGCACACGCCCTTCCATACTTGCAGCCATCGTAATCCGATCGCTTTTCTGTAATAACTTTCTGGAAAGGAAATTTCTTAATTCAAAACCATGAAGCTGCGATACACTCGACAGGCTTTGTTGAGTATATAAGTTATCTTTTAGATAATTATCATAGTGCGTAAATGGACCATAACTAATCCCATCCGGATAAGCCAGTTTAAGAAAAGTTGCTACTTTCTTAGAAAAATTACTTTTACTGCTTTCAAAAAACCTAACCAAATTACTGTATAAACCTGACTTAAACACTAACTTTGGTAGGAGTTTTTCCGACAGCAACTTATGGTTCCAATACTTATGATGTGTGTAACCATAAAAAAGTTCATCGCCTCCGTCACCTAACAAGCATACTTTATAAGAATCACTTGCCTTCCTACTCAGTGCTAATAAAGGAATGGTCGCGAAATCACTAATTGGCTCATCCAACGACAGTAAAGCTTCTTCAAATAAGCTCTCCAAGTTCTCAGGATCAATCTTCACGATTTCAAGATCAATACCTAAATCCTCAGCAACGAGTTTAGCTTGAGAGCTTTCGTCGATATCGCCTTCATCAAACGCCAGGCAAAATGCTTTAATTTTCTTCGTTTTGCTGACTATACTGGCAACCAAGGATGAGTCTATCCCTCCACTTAAGAATAAACACACATCAACATCTGCATGTAACTGCCTTTCGACTGAAGACTCAACAACATCTTTAAGGCTATCTTTTTCAGAGAAAGTGGAGTTATAGACAATGCTACCCTGAGATTTCTCGCTTGATAACCTAATCCAGGAGCCGTCCTTAAGCTTCCTAATATTCTTAAAAGGTGTCGTTTGCTCTAAAAACATACCTTGTTGTAGGAAGCCATATGTTGCACTATCGTCAACCTCCAACAGCTCGGGATCCATAGCGTGAATGTACTGCGCTAACGCTGTTAACTCAGAGCTGAAAATAATCAATTCATCATCTTCATAAAGATACAATGACTTGATACCCAATGGGTCAACCGCTAAAGTCAAAGAATTATCACGCTCAGAATGTATAGCAAACGCATACATTCCATTTAAGTCATTAAAGGACTTTTCACCACTGACTTTATATCCTGATAAAATCACTTCGGTATCGCTGTGATTAGAAAAGTTGTAGTCATGACTTGCTCTTAGTTCATTGTGGTTATAGATCTCTCCATTAAAAACGATTGTGTCACTAATATCACTTTTCATTGGTTGGATGCCCGACTCGACATCCACAATACTTAGTCTCAAGTGCCCCAGTAGTGACTTTCGGTCAGAAGAAATAAATAAGCCGTTAGAGTCTGGGCCGCGATGGTGTAAAGCCTGGAAAAAGTGTTCAGATACTTTTTCTTCCGTGGCCTGGCTGATAGAACTACTTTTACTGTATAAACCAAATATCCCGCACATAACTACCTACAAGTATTAATTCTTTTCATATTTCAGAGAAACAAATGCACACAAGACAAGTAAGCACACTATCCCTCTAAAAAACGAATAAAATATCGAATCGAACAATGAAAAATAAAATATCGACGAAGAGAAGAACAGCAATAGAGTGCCAATGCATTTATCTATAGCCAATATATTAAAAGAGATCTTTAACAAATAAATTAAAAAGAAGCTATAAGCTGCGACACCGAGCAAACCAAGTTCAAGTGTAAACCTTAGAAAGCTTGAGTGAGGATGTGGATAAACATCCAATATATACTTATTTACATACATGGATTCCATTGCCAAATCTAGGTTACCAATCCCAAGACCCAAATAATTTCCTGAGAAAATAAAATCATATGTAAATATATACATACCCAACCTTTCCAAGTTTGAATAGTTGTTTGTTTGGTCAAGGCCAAATGCAGATATAACGTAATCTATACTAAAAAAACTAATAACAAAGAAAATCAAGAAAAAAGAAATTAAGTAAATCTTATTCAAAATGCGTTCTTTATCCTTAAATACCGACCCAAATATAACAATAAAAGGCGTTACAATTATAAAGAAGAGTGCACTCCTCGACTCATACAAACTAATCGCATACATGTAAATTATAAAATCAAAAATAATACTATAAGACTTATTTCTCAGATAGAAATAGAGTGAACTACCCAGACCGGCAAGCACAATAAGCATAGCATCTTCATTTTTACCAAACATGTAAAAGTCGTCGACACCTAAAAATATACTTACGACCTTGAGAAGACACAAAATTATACACGAATAACGTAGGTTATTTAAAAGTAGTGAAGGGTTTCTTATTATTGGCTTACCAGACATAATAAAAACAATAAAGATAAACGACAATATTAAAAACTGAACCAGTTGAGTCATCGCCCTAGCATTAAACACTGAAAAGAAATAGGGTATAAAAAGCAAAGACATAATCAGCAGGAAAAATATTATGTTTTTCCTACTAAAACTAACCTTGTTAAAATTAAAATAATTGAAAAATATTTTAGAGAAGCAAAGTAAAGCCGCAACATATGGATTCAGCAGCATTACAATCGAAAAGATAAAATTTATACCTGTCGTAAAGTAGACTAAGAAACTTGCAATTAAAACAAGAGCAGAAAGAAGCTGTATATTTTCCAATAAGAACATAACTATTTCAACTCAATTAAACTTAAGTAAAAGCGTCTATTCGTTGCAAAAGACAACAAGTAATAAACAATAAAAAACACAATGCAAGAAACAATGAAGTTAATTTCAATGAGGCTAATCAACCACAGAGAACATAACGAAATCACGATATGGAGTGACATTACTTTAGCATCTCCGATACTCACTAACTTAAATCCTTGCCTACTGAGAACGATAACTAATAGTATGCATTGCATAAATGAAATCACAGTCGAGGAGAGTGCAACTCCTTGAAGCCCAAAAAACTCAATAAAAACTGAATTCAATGCATAATTGAGCACCAAGAAGCATACCCCAAAGCTAGTGATAATGTTGGATTTTCCTAAAGAGAACATCACCTTTAACAGCAGTAGATAGATTGATGAAAAGACCACCATAAAAGCATAACCGCTTAAGATCCCACCAACATCTTGTGCTAGATCAGAGCCGTAAATAATAGCCGCAACACCATTCCCTTCAAAATAAAACAAAACCGAGATAGGTAGGCTAAACATCACAATCAGCAACATTAGCTTGTTTGTAATAAAGTTCGCTTTAGCCAGATCATTATCAGACACTAGCCTAGACACTCTGGGGTAGAAAACTGTCAAGATTGCAGCTACAAAGATTGCTCCAAATATTTTCACCAGCCTGTTAGCGTACATAAGGTTAGAAACGCCACCTTCAGCAAAGCCACTAGCAAAATACTGGTCAACTAATATATTAATCTCTTCGATGCTTAAGAACGCAATTAGCGGAAGCAACGCAAGCAGCACACTAATATTGCGTTTCCAGTGCCACTTTCTAAGCAAACTATAACGATTGTTGAAATAATATCTTTGACAGCCGTAACACAGCAGCATGGTTAACAGATAAATCGTTGCAAATAGATAAACAGCAAGCTCGTCAGAGATCGCCAGTTCAACGAGGAAATAGATAGCAACTAGTTGAAACGAATTCAGTATTATTGGGTTCAATGTTGATACACTAAACCTTTCGTTAATCTGATTACCCTGGGTAGGCAATTGGAACAATATTGATAAAACAGGAAGTAGGCAAAATAATTCAAGTAGAACCTGAGTATTTCTCACCAAGACAGGATTGTCACCACTAACCAGTAAGGATGATATATGGCCTGAAAATAAATAGATACCAAGAGAAATAATTGAAAAAATAAAGATCAAGAACAAGTATATCTCTTTAAAGAAATCGGTTTGCCTTAGCTCTGTTTTTCTCGCAATATATTTTGGTATGAAAACAGTGGATACAGCACCTGAAATTACTACAGTTTCAAAAAACGTGGTAAAAGAAAATGAAAGAAAAAATGCGTCTAGCCAATAACTATTTGGATATGCATTAGCCATCTGTTGAATTCTCAGAAAAGCTACAATTTTACCCAAAAATGTGAATATAAAGGCAATACCAATTGAACGAATCACAAGAGCTACTTAATTTCAAAAAGTTTTTGTCGGAGTTGCCTTAGCCAGAAGGCACCCTCATTATTTTCAGAGATGACATCAAATAAGTCAGTTTCCAGCCCTACTTTTCCAAGTAGGCATGGGGTGAATAGGTTGCTCATTGCTCTTCCTTCACGATTCTTAAATTCGGCAGAAATCATGCATACTTACAGTATCTATAGACCAGGCTTAACCGATAGTGGATGTATAGCTGAGTTGATCGGTAGCCACTTTATTTCTTAATTGATACGTTGATTTCATGTATAGCTCTTTGCGCAGTTATGCACAGACAGCTGTTTGCTCCGTATATAATAAGCAATCTATCTTATTAAAGCTCTCTCAGTATTTCGCCAGACTATTTACTACTAAGCACCGAGAAAGCACAACACTTATCACTTTCATACAGCCCATACTAAGGTATGTATCACCATGATTAGCTTTACCTAGTAATAATGTTGCAAGCAGCACCTTTTTATCAGTGCTGCCGTTTTACTTAGTCCGGTGTTTTAGGATAGCCACCATCAGTTTAGTACCGTTTCTGAGTCAATACTCATCATAGCCCCTTACTGACATCAATACGGCTTTATATGTTACTTATCCGATTTATATTCGTAGTTATAGTAACCATAATAGCCGTAAGCATTGCTGGCTTTTTTGACTACACCATTAAATACAACACCCTTTACGTCAATGCCATTTTGTTCAAAGCGGTTGCGCGTTAGCTCAAGCTCTTTGACATGGTTTTGACCAAATCGAGTTACAAGCAATGTTGAGCCTGCATGTGCACTTACGATAGCAGGGTCGGTAACAGCCAAAATAGGTGGTGTATCGATAATAACCAAATCATATTTTTCACTGACCAGTTCAACCAACTTCGAGAAGTTAGCATGCATTAACAGCTCAGATGGATTAGGTGGTATTTGGCCACGTGTGATTACATCCAATCCAGGTACCTGGCTCTGCTTCGTTGCTTGCTCCAGGGTTACTCGACCAGCAAGAAAGTCACTGAGTCCATTATCCCACTGCATACCAAACTGCGTTTGCAGGTAACCTTTACGCATGTCAGCGTCAATGATTAACACTTTCTTGTTACTTTGTGCCAATACAGTCGCCAGGTTTACGGAAATAAACGATTTACCAACGCCAGGGCTTGGACCTGAAATTGCGATAACGTTGTTCTTTGCCTCCATCATGGCAAAATGCAAGCTTGTACGAAGGCTACGAAGTGCCTCAATTGATAAGTCTGCTGGATTATCAACAGCAAGTATTGATTTAGCTTTAGCGACTTTACCCTTACGCGCTTTTGCAAAACCAGTCAGTTTAACCTGATACTCAGAATAAGGAACGCTGGCATATACCGGCAGACCCAAGGCTTCTATTTCATTGGGGTCTTCAATCCCTTTATGCATCGCTTTTTGGATAAGTACTATCGCGACAGCCAGCATTCCGCCAACTAAAGTAGCTAAAATCACAATCAACGCTTTCTTTGGCTTTACAGGCTTAGAAGTATTGACTTCAGCGCTATCAATAATCCTAACATTACCAACTGTCCCGGCGCGCACGATGTCAAGTTCCTGCGTTTTTGCAAGTAATAACGTGTATATCTCGTTATTCACTTCAACGTCACGCGTCAATCTTAGCAGTTCTTGTTGAGTTTCAGGCAATACCTGGACCTGATCGGACAAACGTCGTTTTTGATTTTCAACGGCTTCAATCTGCTGAATAGCTGCTTGATAACTCGGGTGACTTTGCTTGAACTTACGTCCTAGTTCTAACTTTTTGAGTTCCAGCTCTTGCAGCTGAGTTTCTAGTTTAACTAACTGTTTCAGGACACCTTCTGTTTCCAAAGAGATATCAACTGACTGCTGCTTAACTTGGTAATCGTTGAAGCGTTGCTCAGCGGCTTCAAGTTGCTTCTTCACCTGAGGTAATTGATATTCTAAAAACTCAAGTGACTTCTGCGCCTCGGCACTACTACGTTCAACATTGCGACGAACATATATGGATGCAACCTTGTTCAATACCGACTCGGCATATTCGGCATCTTCATTCTGTAAGTTCAGATTGATTATTCCCGAATCTTTGCCTTTTTCACCTGCACCAATTTCAGCTTGAAGATCAAGAATGGTATTCAAACGATCTCTCTTAACCAGCAGAAACTCGGTATTTGGTCTGGCATTCAGTGTTTTGATTGTTAATGCAAACTGGCCACTTTCAACCTCTTCACCCACTTTACCTCGAAGAACGCTGGTGCCGTCCTCACTGAGCAGTTCAAAAGTATCTGTATCAACAACACGCAGCGTAAACTCTGTATCAATCGCAGCTCTGGGCACTTTGAACTTAAAGATATCTATTTGTTCACCACCCCAAGCGTAGCTTTCGGCACCAAAACTTGGTTCAGCTAGTTCATTCGAACTCGTCGGTGTAAACTTTCTAAACGAACGTCCACCTATCACAGGGAAGAGTTTTGGTTCAACGACGACATCTAACTTGAGGCTATCAACAGCTTCACCAATAATACTCCGCGACTTCAACAGCTCTATCTCTGTCACCGCTGCTGATGTTGTTTCAAACATCCCACCTAACTCATCGAACCCAGGAACGGCTCCGCCTTTTTCCTCGACCTGGATCATCGCTGTGGCCTGATAAACAGGAGTGCTAAAAACAGCAACAGCGATACCAATGAGCATACAAATTGTGGTAATCACAACTATGAAGAACTTGCGATCCAGCAAGGCACCAAAAATCGATATTAAGTCAATATCTTGTGTCTGTTGCCCAGCTTGGTTTTGCTGCGCACCACTTAATAGGTTGGATTGAGCATTCATCGACTCTTTCATCCTTATAAATACTTATGCCAAGCACTGCACGCGCTATTGATTAACTCGTATACATGTTCAAATGCTTCTTGGCTTTGTCGGTAAGGATCCGGAATTTCTTTATCACCTAACCACTTCCCTAAAAGAAAAGTCTTACCACGAGCTTGTGGATACCTTGAACACAAATCTTCCAAGTGACGCTGCTCCATCACTAATATAACGCTATTTTGAGACACCAATGAGGTGCTGATTTGACGTCCTCTATGCTCTGACATATCAATGCCATGCTGTGATGCTAGCTGTTGAGCAAGTTGATCCGCTGGCTTATCAACTAATGCTGTCAAGCCCGCAGAAGACACCTCTATCGCTCGTTCAGAGAGTTTGCTTTTTAATACATATTCAGCGGTGGGGCTACGACAAATATTGCCCGCACACACGATCAAAACACTATCAAACATGAAATTTCACACTATTGATTGTCGATGTCTTGAAGCGCATCCACTGTGGCAAGTGAAGGCAACAAGAGACTGATAACTTTGTTCCAGCGTGCAAGAGGTGCGCTAGTCACATAAACGATGTCTTGAGGCTCGAGCTCAAACTGCTCGGCAAGCACCAAAGACGCTATATTTCTCGCATGCAGTTGGTATACATCAGCAATCACTCCATCTTTTTCGAAGTCTCGCTTACGCAGGACAAATACTCCATTTGCATCTGCTGTCCGTTCATTAACGCCACCGACTTCACTTAAGGCCTCAGCCAAGCTCAAACCATAGCGGTTAATACCAATTTTACCGGCTTTTGTTACATCCCCCAATACGTAAACATTTTGCTTGTCATTACGACTGACATGTATCACGTCACCATGCTTTAATAGGCGGTTTTGAGAGATGTCGCCCTCTGAATAAAATCGTTCAAGACTGATTCGTTCAGATTTCTCACCTCGAGTAAATGTGACATGATCCCAATTGGCAGAGTCTGTAAGCCCTCCGGCCTGATTGACAGCATCCAGCAAAGTTAGTGGAGTTTCGGTAATTGGAAATACGTTAGGTTTATTAACTTCACCGGTGACATAAACTCTTTGACTCTTAAAACCAACGACTTTTACATCAATTTGTGGATCTTCAATAACGCGACTTAATCTTTGTACTAAATCAGCACGTAACTCAGTCACGGTTCGACCTGCTGCAGGTATTTCCGGTGCATAAGCAAAGGTTACCGTACCATCCGCTTGGACACGGAAACCATCAAACTCGGCGGTACGCTGAACCGCAGCTGGGATAGTTAATTCAGGGTGGTCCCAAACGCCAATTGTGAGTACATCACCTACACCTAATCGATATTCAAAATCAGAAACGTCGATGCCGCCAATACTCGGGATGGCAGCTTCTTTCTGTTGAGTCTGATAGCGTTTTGAATCCTGGATGAGTTGAGCATCAATTAAGTGAATGTTGATGTTTTCAAGGTCGCTTTGCAGACTGGCAGTCTGCTCACTTGAGTCTATTCCTTCAAAATGGCCGCCGGGAACAATCGAGCAGCCAGTCATTGCAAGAAATACAGTAGAAGCAATGATAGTTTTACAGCTTAGCGCCATTATTTTTTCCCAAAATATAGTTTTTTCTTTCAGTTTTTAATGGTGTAATATTTCGCATCACCAATTAAAGCATGCGCGATTGTTAATCGCAAGTGACAAATCAGCCAGAGCCTAGGTGTTACTTCTTATAAAGCCTGACTGGTTCCTGCTATTTTTATGTCTTAATACATATAAACTTCCGACACATCAAGCAAGGTCAATGCAAAACATTTCTTAGTATCCAAAATCAGCCCAAAATCTGGATTATCATAGACCTGAAATATTACCATATCGAGACTTATTTGCACGCATCAGTCTGTTACTCCCTTTAAAAGTAATGCCGAGGCTATCGGATGAATCAGTCAATACCCACTTTGAGCAAAAGAGACTAAAACCCTGTGACAAAACACCGCTATGGCAAAATTTCCCGAAGCCTACACTTTTTTAAGCAAAAATAAATATGCATAAAGAACTAATCCTCCTAAAAAAGCGCCGAGACTAGTTCAGAAAACACAATAATAAAGCGCATTCTCATTTCAGATGCTTTGGCTCACCCACTCAACAAAGAAACAGAACTTACGCACCGGCCTCATAAAGCTTCCTCCTAACAAAACCAATGTCTAACTTTGCAAGGTGGTTAGTGTGTCTACTTGTCGTTAAAACTATGCAATACCATGGACTTTTTAGTTCTACGGTTGTGTGAAAAATGGTTGAGCAGATAGGACTGAAAGATAACGTACTCTGATTTCCAAGATCCTTTTTTCTCTATATCTTTGATTAAAAAATAAATAGAGAGAATTGCTGCCTTCCATGCACAACTCCCTGAACAAGGGAGCCAAAGTAACGAGGTGGTATTATACTTTTTTTATCACGTGAGTCTAGCTCTCCCAGTGCAGAGAAGACATCGTCTACATCCCATAACAGAACCAGCCTAGACCAATTAAAGTGTGGTATTCTCCTTTCACTCATAGCTGAGTTAAAAGCACAAGATTTAGAGCGGGGTGTCGAAATAGTAAATGCCACAGACAGCCACTGACTGCAAACAGGTTAAGCACCTGAGAATACAAGGTGTAACCCGGAGAAAGCCAGTGAAGTAGCAAATAGAGGGCCTAAACACTTGCCGCCTTCCCAGCTACTTTTGGTCCGCCCATAATACAGTTCAGCGGACACAGGTGCTCACAGCTCAGTTCAAACAGGTTTACCAATGACAAGTATCCACATATAAGTGTAAATACTGTGAGAAAGTAAAGGGTAGAAGTTAATTAAGTTGGCAACGCGTTTTCTAATCAGGTATTTCTGGCGGGAACTCTTTAGACAAGCGCCATCGGGCTATATACACCTCGTTCACCTTAAATACGCCTCACTGACCGATATATGATGGGACATCGACGCCGGTCAGTGAGGCGAGTATTCAGCAGGCTTTATCCGCTCGATGCTTCAGTACCGTAGCTGCGATCAAAAAATCGATTTCTGTATCAATGTCAATAGAACTTTCATTAGACATTATATAGGGGTAGTAATCTTGCTCTAGGAAGAGTTTACCTGATCTTTCGAATTCAATCTTATCAACTAAATAAATAGCTCCGTTTAGCTGATAATAAGGATCCAAATCCTGAGCCCTGGTGTTAGTCAATCCAGATATAAACTGCTTAAAGTCATGTTCTTCTGTTAAGCGCGTGCTCCACAAAGGAGAGTGTGCACACTCAGTCATAGAAACAACGCCTTTGGCATTTTTCTCAATATATAGCTCTATCGCTGAGTCAATGTCCTCTGCCGCTCTCAGTGGAGTAGTTGGCTGTAACAGGCAAATTACATCAAATTCAATCTCACACTCTTTGGCAAACTCGACAGCATGCTTTATTACATCCAATGAGGAAGCTGTATCGCTTGCCAACTCCGCAGGCCTGGCTAAGGGTGTAACTTGCTCATAAGATGAAGCAATCTCTAGAACCTTTGGACAGTCTGACGTCGCCAAAGTATGTGAAATATATTTGGCTTCCTTAATCGCTTCAAACGTATGGGCAACTAAAGGGAGCCCACCTAATTCCTTGATATTCTTTTGCGGAAGCCTTTTGCTACCAGCCCTTGCAGGTACAATCGCCAATACTTTTAGCATGTTCAGAACAACCCTAAATCGTGAATGTCAATTTGCGCTCGTTTAAAGTCATCATGCCTGCCAATATCTAACCAATATTCATGGATCGGAAACTTAAGTACTCTACAGTCTTCGTCTTTCTTTCTCTGAAACAACGATGGCATATCCAGATACTCACTTTTACCGAGAGAGCGAATAATCTCAGGTGAGATCACATAGATACCTGCATTAACAAAATACCTATACGTTGGCTTTTCGACGATATCAGAGATGACATGCCCTTCCCCTTCAATCACACCAAAAGGCACCTTGATCTCATAATCTCTAACACACATAGTTGCATCAGAATCCTGAGACTCATGAAACTCCAGGACTTTTGTAAAGTTCACGTTTGTCAGAATATCGCCATTTATCATTATCAGGGGTTTATTTGGCAAACTGTCTGGTAATAGAGAAAGCGCGCCCGCAGTGCCAAGAGGCTCTTCTTCATGAACATAAGTGATGTTAACCCCAAACGCTTCGCCATTTCCGAAGTATTCAGTAATTACTTCAGGCAAATAATGGGTTGAAATATAAAAATTATTAAAGCCAAAAGATTTAAAATGTCGGATCAAGGTTTCCAGCATTGGCTTGTCACCGACTTTCAACATGGGTTTTGGACAATTATCAGTTAAAGGTCGTAATCTCGTTCCAAAACCACCGGCCATAATAAAGATCGGATTATCTTTTTTCTCGACCTCTAATGCCTCATGCAGAGTTTTCAATCCAACCAGACTGCCGCTGCCATCGACGATAGGAATAGATAGGCTGCTATGAGCACGCATTATCTCTTTCAGCTCAGCCGAAGTTTTGCGTTCAGACGCTACGATCGGTGATGAATTCATCACTTTCTCGACTTTATCTGACAAATCAACCCCTGACAGTATCCCTCGACGAATATCGCCATCCGTTACTATTCCTGCCAGCTTATCACCATCAGTGACAACCAACGCGACCCGAAGCGCTTCCCGGTCAATAACTTCCATGGCATCTCTGATGCTAGTCTCTGGCGAGATTAATAATTTTTTCCATTTGCTTGTCATTTGGCACCCTGTTCTTTAACTGTTGTCTTTGTTCCATAAGCAATACAATTTTTCGCTAAACTTTTTGTCAAAGATGCTCCAACACCAACAATAGCGCGCTCACCAATTGTAATGTTATTAATTATACTGGCTCCAGTAGCCACATGCACACCCTGCTCAATTCGTACCTGCCCACTCATTGTAACGCCCGGCGCGATATGGCAATGCATCCCAATAGAGCAGTCGTGATCGATTGTAGTGGACGTATTTATAATTGAGTTTTCACCAATAGCAACACCGATACAGACCACAGCGTTTTGCATAATCTGCACCCCCTCTGCTAATTGAGCATTAGCAGAGACATTGGCACTGTTAGCGATCACTTGTGCAAATTGATAACCATCATCTTTGAAGCGCTGATATATTTTCTGCCTCAATGATTTATAGGGCATCGCTCCAATGGCATTGACGAGCTCCACTTCATGCTTATCATATTTCAGAACATCGTCGTCGCCGGTATGATGCGTAAACTCGGCTAATCGCTTCAAACTTGGTGAAAGCTCTGGTGCAACTACAGCCAAAATCTGTCGGTTTTGCTGGAGCAAGATTTCCGCTAAGCCAGCAGCATGACCTCCCCCACCGATCAAGACTACTGGTGATTTATTCATCTAGTAATTGACCGACTTGATAATCTTGGGAAGCCTCAGTATTGAGCACTTTCCAATATAGTGAAGGTGGCATGCCATCACCCGGGCGCTTAACCACAACATGTGACTTAGTAATCACTTCGCCGGCTTTTAATGCTTGTGCCACGATCAAGCTCTTTCTGGCTACTTCTTTATTTTTAACTTCGAGCGGACGAGGCCCTTTGATACCATCACCTAATACTCTCTCAGCGATGCGAATACCCTCAACCATCGCTTTAAGCTCAACAGGATCCAAAGACGCTTTATGATCGGGACCTGGCAGAGACTTGTCTGTCGTGAAGTGCTTTTCAATCAATACCGCGCCTTTTGCTACAGCAGAGATAGGCACAACAATACCCTCACTATGATCTGAGTAACCAACTGAGAGCTTAAACGCGTCTTTCATTGTATCCATGGCATTTAGATTGATATCGTCATAAGGTGCCGGATATTCTGTTGTGCAATGCAACAAGGTCACTTTTTCTTTAAGCAGTGCTTTACCTTCCTCAGAGTAATAAGCTTCTAGCAACAGCTCATCAGTTGGATCCCCTTCAGGGTGTAAATAACCGAATGCAATAACAGATAATACGTAATCAATATCACTCAGAGTGGCCATACCTGTAGAAACAATTAAATCACACCCGGTTCTGGCATGCTCTAACACCAGTGGTGCGTTAGTTATCTCTCCGGAAGGTAACTTCAGTCTCGTGATCCCCAAATCATTAACTAAGAAATCAAGGCTCTCGGAATCGAACGCGGTTGATAAAAACTCAATCCCTAACTCCTGGCAATATTTAACCAACTTGTGATGCGTTTCGTAACTTAGCTCTAATCGCTTAAGCATACTAAATTGAGACTCTTGCTGCCCCGTATTCGCAACTTGATAATCAGCTTGCTTCGCTGATTCCGTTACCAAGTTTTTAGCTTTGAAGGTTTGGAATTTAACAATATCTGCACCCGCTTCGTGTGCAGCATCGACCAATTTAAAAGCCAGCTCATCACTACCGTTGTGATTAACGCCAGCTTCGGCAATTATTAATGTCATAGTACTCTCATTTTAGATCGTAGAACGGCTTACTCGGTTGAAAATCAAGCTCTTTAAGCATTTGAATGGCTTGTTTACTTGCATTGCCAGCACCGTATGGATTTGCAACTGCCTCGCCTTCAGCTTGATATTCACGAGATAGCGCTGCGCGTATCGCGCTCTCAATACTGTGCGTCTGTGCATCACAATGCAGTACACTTTTTGCAGCCAACCGGCCTTTTTGGCGCACACCAATGTTGATTGTGGGTACATCGAAAGACGGCACTTCAATAATGCCACTTGAAGAATTACCAATCACCACAGATGCGTGCTTAACAGTACTCAAGTAACGCTGTTGTCCAAGAGATGGAATCGCCAAAACCCTTTTTGGATTTGCCTGTGCATACTGTTCAAGGATAGGGATAATTTTTCTTCCACCATCATCGGCATTAGGGTAAGTTAGAATAACCTGGTGATCTGCGAAGGCATCTAAAGCTGTAAGGATCGCGTTGAAGCTCTCTTCAGGAGGCTCTTCACCCAGAGTTACAGGGTGATAAGTCACCAAAAAGTAGGGAGCCTTCAGGTCAAATTGCAATGACTCAGCAATCTCATCCACTGTCATAAACTCACTTCTTTTTAAGTGATCTAAGCCAATTGCACCGATGTTTTTAACCCTCGTTGGCGATTCTCCTAGTTGAATAACACGCTGCCTGTACTCGTCTGTCGATGTACCATGAAGGTAGCTAAGTTTACTGATAGCATGCCTGATAGCATCATCATAAGCGCCTTCCGTGATTTCTCCACCATGCAAATGCAAGATTGGAATCCTCAGAATCATAGCTGTTTGAGCTGCCGCTAATGCTTCAAACCGGTCGCCTAAAATCACCAGTGCATCTGGTTCTAATCGGCTTAAAGCATCTGTAAACCCTAAAACACCCAGCCCCATACTCTTAGCTGTGCCCGTTGCAGTGTCAGAAGATAATAAAATTTCGATCCTTTCGTCTATTTTAAAACCATCATCTTCTATCTGCTTATACGTATTTCCAAACTCAGGAGATAAATGCATGCCAGAAACGAGTAACTGCAATGTCAAATCAGGATCATCGTGTATGTCTTTAATCAACCAGTACAACAAACCATATTCGGCACGTGTTCCCGTAAAAACAGCTATTTTTTTACTCATAATCAGACACCTAGTTTAGCAATTGGTGTACTTGGTAAGTTCACAAGACGTGCTTCAACATACTCAGAGTAAGTCAAATCGCCTCTTAAAGCGTTACTAAACATTGGCAAGCGGTGCATCAACTGCCAAATTGGTCGAGTCATAACCCCTTGGCTATTCGTTTCCTGCAATAACAACTCTCGCGCGGCTTTGTCTTCACAAATTACCGCATTGAGCCAGTAATTTGATTGTGCGTAAGCAGGCTCGACCACAAACTTGAACTCACTGCAATCAAAAAAGTCGCGATATTGCTGTGCAAGCGCTCTTTTTTGTTCAATAAAAGTGGTTAACATCTCGAGCTGCGCACACCCTAGTGCCGCATTTAGATTTGGCATGCGATAGTTAAACCCGGCCTCATCGTGAAAAAACTCGTATGGATGAGGGACTTTAGCAGTCGTCGTGACGTGCTTAGTGCGGGCTCCGGCGTCAGCCGTTTGACATAAAACAACGCCGCCCCCACCTGTTGTCATGATTTTATTACCGTTAAAGCTTACCGCACCATATTCGCCAAATACCCCGGTATGCTTACCCTTGTAATATGAACCAAGACTTTCTGCTGCATCTTCCACCAATGCAATCTGCCACTTTTTACACACTGCAACAAGCTCATCCAATTCGACGGGGTGTCCAAATGTATGCATTGGCACTACAGCCTGAATACGCTGCTTCGTACTACGATGAATAGTACCTTGCTCAGTCAGTATTGCGTGGTCCTCTAAATAGGTTTCCAGCGCTTTTGGACACAGGCCAAGGCTCACTGGCGAGACATCAACAAATACAGGCTCAGCCCCCATGTGATGAAGCGCGTTACAAGTCGCAACGAAGGTAAGTGCCTGAGTGATAACCAGATCACCAGCTCGCACTCCCGCCATATAAAGAGCGGCATGCAAGGCAGCTGTGCCATTTACTGTTGCAACAGCTTTAGCCGTGCCAGTTAAACTCTCAATTTTTTGCTCAAACTCGTCAACAAACTTACCTACGCTAGATACAAAAGTACTATCGATGGTTTGTAAAACATATTCTTTTTCATTACCACTAAACGTCGGTGCATGAAGTGGTATAAATTCATCAGTCTGATACAGAGCTCTGACAAACTCGTTAATATTATGTGGTGTCATTGCAGCCCCAAATCACATCTTGCTGTCTAAGTATTTACCGGTTTCTTTATGACCAAAATCAGGGATCATGGTGAAAAACAGCTCAACGATCTCCTCTTTTGTCCAGGACTTTTGATCTTTCAGCTGGCTGATTGTACTTTCAAACAACGCAATTTTGTCTGCGTCATATTCCAGCTCATTCTTAATGATCCCCAGGTTATTGAATCTTTCCATATCGAGCGTTTCATTTTCAGTGAAGAACTCTTCAAAATCTTTTTCACCTGTTGTGTCACTCTTTGTAAACAGGCACGGCCACTTACCTTCAGCTGGTAGCGTCTTGACCAGCTCACGCGCCTCTTCTTCAGAGTCGCACAGATAAGGCTCATAACCTTTATCAGCAAGATATTTTACTGCAATATCAGCAAAGGTAATTAAATGTAACGACTCGCTTAACTTCGGGAAGAAAATATCTCGGTTTTCACCGAAGATACAAGACATTAGGCAAAGCTCGCCCGATTCCTGCGGGATAACAAAGTAGCGTTTGATATCACTTGGAGCAACTATCGGTTGCTGCTTTTCGATACGTTGGTTAAACCCATGAAGCAAAGAGCCATCTGAAAATGCAACGTTCGCGAATCGAGCTGTTGATATTGCGATCTCTTTGCTGCGACGCATCAGGAACATTTCCATGATACGCTTAGAGGCCCCCATCATATTAACGGGGTTTGCAGCTTTATCCGTTGACACACAGAAATACTTTTTGACACCTGAATCTATAGACTGCTGAATTGTCTTATCCGTGTTAAATACATTCACGTCAATCATGCGCATCAGAGTGTAGGGATCTTTCTCACTGCGGACATGCTTCAGCGCAGATAGATTCAGTACATAATCGTACTGGCCGTCTGCTTTAATGAAGGCATCGTATTCGATTGAACCTATATCCAGAGCAAAAGTTTGGAAATCCCCATCGATGTAACCATATGAGCTGCGAATATCTCTTACAAGCTCTACCATGTTGTTTTCACTAATATCCACAACGTGTAGTTTTTTGGGGTTACGCTTGAAAACTTCCTTAGTCACAGCTTGACCAATCGAACCTGCGCCGCCCAATATCAGAAATCGAGAGTTAGATACTTCCTTTTGTAGTGCTTGCTCAGCAGACTCAATATCTTGCAAAAAAAGTTGCTTTTGTCTACCTATTAAATTTAATATTTTGCTCATTTATAATCTCGAATTATTAATAAAAACAGTAATTATCTGATTTATATCACACTGTGATATTGCTCATAACATCGACATGCATTACAACGGTTTTTAACGGAAAAATTAGACACCAAAAATATAGAGTATGACTGTCCTTTTTATACCGAGTAGTCCAGTAAAAACTACTTTTCTTAATCCACTTTCTAAAAAGTAGAAATCCATGTACCCATTCAATTATACGAGTTTTTTGACAAAGACTTTATAATGTAACTATACGTACTACGTGTATTTAGCATTACCCTAAATCGAATATAACAAGAGTTCGTGCATTAAGCGCCATGAAGAAGTTTGTAGTCAGAGTCCCGAGTCTTCACCTATCGGCCAACCGCATGACACTCGTCTTTTGCCTCATCAAGGTTACTCTACCCGCCGGATAATCGCTCAGCCGTTATCCATCGCATGTTATTTGTATTTGCAGGCTTGCTAACGTCCATTATACAATTTTCGATATGTGAGTCTAGCTCTCTCATCTACAGGTCATGGGCATGTCACATAACACAAAAATACGGCACCGTGTATTCTGAGTAATGGTTTGCTTTATGCCTGCTTAGCTAAAATCTGTTCAAAAACTACATAGTCATATGCTGCTCTGCTAGCTGATTGTTTCAACTACCTTTATTGAAATGTTTTTATAGTGCGCTTAAAGGACAAGCCTGACTTTTTACGTAACTCCCTGCCATCACAGCGCTGACTATATCGTTTTTCGAAAATTTGCTTTATAAAATTTGATATTAGAGAGGCTTAAGTAACTTCAGCTAACCTAGTCTAGGTGCATTGGGTTTAACCCACAAACCAAATCAGCAGCTATGTATTCTGCAGAACGACAGGTTTTGTGATGAGTTAACCAGGCTGAAGTGCTAGAACGCTGTCAGGGCAGAGTCTGTATCGCAGTCGCCACCCTTTTTAGATACCGGAGGTGAGATAGATAGCTTAATCGTGACCGAATAGATCGCTTGTATATACTTTAATCTGCCACGTCACGAATTTCATCTACCATACGGCTGGACACAATAACGTCTGAAATCCGTTTAAATTCTTCCAGCTCAGTGATAACACGAGAGTGGAAAAACTCACTCTCATTCAGAACAGGCTCATAAATGACCAACTTAATACCCTCAGCTTTGATGCGTTTCATAACTCCCTGAATTGATGAAGCTCAGAAATTGTCGGAGTCACTTTTCATTATCAGACGACAAATGCCAACCACCTCAGGCTTGCACTTCAAAATAGAATCCACGACATAATCCTTACGCGGGTCGTTTGCGTCCACAATGGCACGGATGAGGTTATTCGCTACATCCTGATTGTTGGCTAAAAGCTACTTGGTGCCTTTTGGTAAACAGTCCCCCCATAGTCAAACGATGGATTGTTATAATGCTCACCAATTCGAGGGTCTAAACCTATCCCTTCAATAATCTGCTTTGAGTCAAGTCCATGCGTTTCAGCATAAGTATCGAGCTCATTGAAGTAGGCCACACGCATAGCCAGATACGTATTGGAAAAGAGCTTGATGGCTTCAGCCCCTGCAGTAACAGCTTTGCAAACACTTCAGCACGCTCAGAATGCTCCCCCACGATAATACGAGATGAATAAAGGTTGTCATAAAACGCTCTACCTTCACGCAAAAATTCGGGTGAGAATATAATGTTATCAATACCCAATGCTTTTTTACACACTCTGTATAATCAACAGGAACGGTGGATTTAATCTCCATTACCGCATCGGGTTTGAACTCAACTGTCACCGATCATGCAAAACTGATCCACTAACGATCATCGAAAACTGATCCACTTGGTATTATCCGTACATTTGTGCGGGAACTTTATGTTAACCAAGGAGACATTTGTGGATATTCATGTTCGCTT
>NZ_JACEQV010000022.1:0-96358 GCF_015356275.1 Pseudoalteromonas sp. PPB1
TGGATTGTTAGTATGTAACATGAGAGTTACTCCTTAGTTGTTTTGAACAAAGATTCGACACCTTTATCAAAACGGGTAACTCTCAATTTTTCAAATCGAAATGTCAGGTCTGGTCGGAACTAATTCACTTAATGCGTGTTTCCTGTTAATTTTTCCATTGTTTTGTTTTTTTTGCTTTTCGTTTTTGGTTGATGTTTTCATTGTGTTCTTTTGCGTACCTTTTTAATATACCATATATAAATAACTTAATTTTAATAAATAAAATCAGGTCAAAGTCTGCATGGCTACTCAACTCTCTATTTTGTTTTTTTTCCTGAACCTTCTCATCGTTAATCGCCCCATGGCTTCTGAGTTTAAGCAGGCATATGTGCCTATTAAAGTCGGGTCAAGAATCATTCTGAAGCAAATTGAGCGTACCCCTGATGCGCCTATTTATGTGTCGGTTAAACTAGATAGCGCAGGTGATAAACTGGTATGGACGGCTGTGCGTTTAGCAGAATATTATCGAGTAGAGCAATATGTTAACGACCAATGGGTGATGGTAAACGCGAACGTGTCGGCGACTCAGTACACTATGCCTGCAACGGCATCAGGCGTTTATCGTGTGACAGCATGTCATAAATATGGGTGTGCCGCGGCGAAGCAGCAAAACAGAGTAGTCAGTGAGCCATTTTCGGTTAAGGCTTTCTACAGCAACCGCAGTCAGGTTGATGACTTTGGTTTGGCCGAAGTGAGTTGGCAGGTTAGCGGCGCTGCCAGCGTATCAATAACAAAAATGATACAGGACAGAGCTGCGTACCATTGGGATGTGGTAAATCCAAATTATGGGACCGTAAAAATCCATGTAAGTAGCATGTCCCGCTTTAAACTGACTGCTTATGACTTTGATGGTAAATCAACATCAAGAGTACTTTCAATCGCAACTTTACCTGAGAACCCGGTTCAGTTTGGCGGTGTTAAAGGCAACTTTCGCCAGCCTTTATTTTTGTCCGGTATTGATGTTATTGAGCGTTCTGTTCTTGAGCATGAGGATAACCTGTATTTTGCAACGCATGGTGGCAGGTTGCATCGCTATTCGGTGACCAAACAAGCTGGCAAAATTGTTGACTGGCAAGCGGATTGGGACATACCTCTGGCTGGGGTGATAAACAGTGCCCCGGTGATTGAAGGGAATAGGCTTATCTTTACGATTAGCATGCGCAATGGCAAAGGAAAAATATGTAGCGCGTTGTTAGCTGATGGAATAATGCAATCATGTAGTGAAGAGAAGGACAGCAATGTGCTCGCAAGCCCTGTCATTATAAGCCAGGCACCATCAAGTAACCTGAGCTCGGTCAGCAAATTCTTTGCAGAATCCCAAACAATACAGAGTGGAATATATATTTTCCAACGTGATGGTTTGATACAAGTCTTAGACTCGAATGACCTGAGTATCGTACTCAATGAGTATCGAATTGGTGGTGTAACCGCTGAATTTATAAACACACCTTCGCTAATTGTCGATGAAGTAAGCGAGCGCCAGCAATTTATTATGCAAAATAGTGAAAATGAGATATTTGGAGTTGATGTGCCGACACGGACCGTACCATCCACTATTAGTAATACTATGAATCAGTGGTTTGGTTCAGAGCAATCGCAAATTCAGGCGTCTTCAACAAACAGTCAAATACAAGTATTGCCCGTGGTGTGGAGGGAAAAGCTGTGAGCTTAATCAAATCCATTATACTGGCTTGCTTTACGCTGTTAACCAGCACAGTGCTAGCCTATAACGCACGTGTACCTGTATGTAATGCATCTGACTTACATGTTATTAAAGGCGAAAGTACACATCTGATGCTTGGTAGCACTACTACAATTTATAAATTTAGTCGCCAACCTTATCAAAATCTTGAGTTAAAAAAAGGGTCTACGACTCTGAGAACGAGTTCTGCGAACACTTCCCTGCATTATACTTTTCCGCATGCCGGTAAATATACATTATCACTTACGCTAAACAATCCCAGTAGCGAAAGTGACCCATGGTACAGTTGCAATAGAGACATAATAGTAAATAATAATACCGCGCCCGAATTAGTGGATGCGACTTACTCGGGAACTAACAATGAAGTCAGCTATGATGCATGGCATGCTTTTAGCAAAGTTACATTTAAAGATATCAATAATGATGTCACCTCTTTCAAACTGTCATACGAAATATATATCAATGGTGTTAAAAGAGAAGACAGCGGTGCTACAAGAATATGCAGTTTAAAACGGAATGATGATGGTTTCTACGTATGCGGCAAATCTATCTGGAAGAGCCAGTTTTTTGCGAATGCGACTTATAAGTTCAGAGCTGAAGTAATAGATAGCAAAGGCAATGAAACCACGCATACCTATTCTTATTTGGTCAAAGAGGAGAATACGCCCCCTACGCTTCAGGTAAAAATAGATGGCACAGAAGCTGAGGATGGGAGTAAATATCAGGTCGTGTCAGGTCATAATCTCACCTTAGAAGTGAAAGGGCATGATAATGATAAAGCGTATACGAACCGAATAGATAAAATAGAGCTTGATATAGGCAATGGTTATACTGATATAGCTTCTTTTACTGGTAACACCTGTAAGCGTTCTACACTTACGCTGAAGTGCACTGGTATCGTCATCCCGGTCACACAACCTATCTCTGGGATGAAAGTCAGAGTGATAGACCGCGCAGGTGCAAGCCAGACAATGTCGTTTAATGTTAATCTGGCAACACCTCCGGCAGTTACTTTAGCAGCAACTAATACCACCCCCTTTGTTGATGAATCTGTGACTTTAGCGGCAACAGCGAGCCATGCGTCTGGCTTACAAGAGTACAAGATTTGTCGTGCACCGGGTAATTTTCAGACGATCAACAATGGGTGTGTTACCGCGATAAAAACGTGTAGTACCACTAGTAGTCATTGTACAGTGACCCTTGAGGCGCCTGGTCAGTCAGGTCAGTTCACATACTATGCTTATGCAGTGACGCAGGAGGGCGCTTCTAATGCCTTTTCACAAGTAATTAATTATGCAGATTTTTTTGGAATTGGTTACTCCAAGCCAAGTAAATCCACTTATGTAGTAGGCCGAGAACAGGTCAAATTTACTGTATATGCGTCGGCTTTTTCTCGTCATACTGCAAGTGGTGGGCGCCCAAAGCTTACTTCTCTGACCTTACTCAGAAATGGCTCGCCTGTATCTGGTGGTGTCTATATCTCGCCTTCAATAGATAATTTAGAGCTGCCGTTGGCCAGCAATCGAGAAGAAGCAAAAACTATCAACTTTAGTTGGATGCCATCAAATGAAGATGCTGGCAGCAATATCGAGCTTGCTTTAGTTGCCGAAGATAATGATGGTAATTCATCCACTGCCCGTCTCCCTGATATTAGGATTGTAGAGGAAAAAGTGGATAAGCCAGGGGTGCCGGAGATTCAATTAATAGATCTTGGAGCGGGTTTAATTGAAGTTAATTTTTCAAAATTAACTAATATGGGTTCGCTTAATATGAGGGCAACCTTGGATGGTGTCCCGTACCCGATGAAAGTGAGTGAAGTGCCTGTTTCTAGCAGAGCTTCATATATAACGACTATCCAGACCAAGTTTGCAGACCATGGCAAGCAACTTCGGGTTTATGGGTATGGAACAAGAACCCATAATCGGGAAATTATTAAGGGTGAAGAAGGCAGCTCAGAACCAATCCCGGTCGTAAACCATGAGGTCAAGTCTCATGCGCCCGTTTTTAATAGTGAAATCACGCAAGCAGGTGGTCATTTTGCGCTGAACTGGGCTGCTAATACAGATGGCGTCACACAAAGCTATCAATTAGTGACCTGGAAAGGCTTGCCCAGTGACAGGTCCCGGGCGCCTCATTCTGTACTGACAAACACCTCGGGCACGAGCCATCTAGTCACGGACATAGTTCAGGGTCATTACACCTATGAAATCCGCGCTTGTAACAGTCAGGGGGTGTGTACCGCAGGCCAACAACATACTGTTGAGCATATTGCGCCATATATTGATGCAGCGAAAATAGAGGAATGTGGCGCTGAGTGCGCTGAGCCTAAAGCCAAAGTGACGGTGTCTGGGGTTGGATTTAGTGCTTCTCAATCAACTCTTTATGCTCGCTTACGCGGAACGGGAGATACGTTTTACATCCCACCGCAGAACTTGTCTTTAAGCGGGTACACGCTGACAGGCACATTGCCGGAAATAGTGCGTGATGGCCTGCTGGACAATGGTGTAGAGATAACCATTACAAATGGCGTGCTGTCGGGAGAGGGCGAAAACAATACACACCTGGAAAATACTGTCATTTTGGATAAGACGGGGTCAGCACAGCGACCTAACCTGCGTGGGCGCGAATTCACAGTCAGCGAAAGTAAAGTACTGTATGTTGGTGGTGAAGAAGGTGGCCTTAATGCACACAAAGTGAACCTGGATGGTGATCTTCAATATTTGTGGACTTACCCTGAATCAGGTCATCAAAATGTGCAGGTTACCGCCAAACCTCTAGTCAGGCTTGAGCCCATTTCTGATATTGCCGGTGCCAGAAAAGTAGACAATATCTATTTTGGTTCACTAAACCATCATTTCTACCGTTTGACTTATGATCCGATAGCGAACCTGGAAGTGACTACAAAATGGCAATTCCAAACGCAAGGTGAGATCCGCGCCGGTGCGCAATTTGATCAAAATAATGCCCTGTTAATTGGCTCTATGGATGAAGCGATTTATTCACTGGATTCAAAAACGGGGTTAGCGAACTGGCATTATACATTCCCTCGCAGTGGCGGGATTGTGATGGCGCCTCAGGTATCGGCTTCCGGACATATTTATGTCACGACAGCAGATAGAGAGGTACACGTCATCGATCAACGTATGATTGGTGCCAATGCTGTGAAATGGCAGGAAATCGATGCTTTAGCGCTGCAATTCGAAGACGAAATAAAAGAGTGGGAAGCTCAGTGGTGGCATCCAGACCAAAATACCGATGGCCTTGTGATTTTGACGAAAGCCATGCTGGTCCTGTTACAACGAACACCCAGTAAAAAAGAGTTGAGTTTCATGGCTTACCTGATGGTAAATGGTCATCCGCTCAATGAGATGATCAATGCACTGATTAATATTGAGCCATCTTTGTCTGAGTCGTCCAATGCACAATTCATCAGTACGTTATTTGAATATTTGCAGTTAAAAGATGTCGCTGATCAGGTGTTGAGTGGCGCCAAGTATGGCTCTGGTGATCAGGCGTATTGGGTCCGCGTTCTCGAAATGGGGGTTACCCGGGCTGATGTGATCATTGACCTGCTGGGACAGAGCCATAACCAATATGAAGCGGCAACTTTTAACCTGCTTAAGTACTTCTATGGTCGTTGCTTAGTAAGTGACTACTGTGATTATGACTATGATAGTGATAAAGATGGTCTGAGTGACAGGTTAGAAGAAGCAATTGGCACTAATCCGGCGGATCATAGAGATGGCCTGCATATCCCCACATTAAGCGCAACGGAGCACAGTGGCATAATCGAATTCATGCTGACAGCACCGGGGCGGGTTGAAGAATATCAACTGTATGCGCTTCAGCCAGGCAACCCTCAGTATCAACTGTTTGCAACCCTGGATGCTGACAAAACCAAAGCCGATAATGTCGGTGTTCTTACCAGTATATTTAAACAAAACGGCAGTTATCAGTTTAAGGCACTGGCATGTTTAAAACTTCCGGACTCTCTTGCGGATAAAGTGGTATCTCGTTGTAGCAATAATTACTCCAATGAAGCGCAAATTATCATCACTAGCTCGGCTGTAGAGGGAAGCCCGTCTGTTGCGTTGCCATCGGTTGACGTTGCACCAGAGCAAGCGCCGAGCAAAAGTGTGTTGCTTGCCCATGCTCGTTTACAACCAACCACAGGCAGCTTCCGAGTAACCGAAAGCGGCGCTGCATCTTATAGTGTGCCCATTGCGTTACCCGCCGGTATCACAGGAGTGCAGCCTGAGGTCAGTCTGAACTACAGTTCTCAAGGCGGTGATGGCTTAGTTGCCCTTGGCTGGAATTTGAGTGCGACATCAGGTATTTCACGCTGTCGGCAAACTAAAGCACAGGACGGCCAGTTTAAAGGGCTGACATTAAGTGAGGATGACCGTTATTGCCTTGATGGTCAGCGCTTGATCAGTAAAGCGGTGCAAACGCACAGTGGTAGCTTCGAGGGTGAGCAAATTGCTGACGAATATATGACTGAGATAGATGCCCAGATAACCGTTTATAAACTGGGTGAGGGTAGCCAGTCTCAATTTGTTGTACTTGCAAAGGATGGCTCGGTAAAACGATACGGCGTATCAGAAACTAGCCGTACCAACCTGACTGATGCCGATAGTGTTGTTCATACCATGAGCTGGATGCTGTCAGAAGTGAAAGACAACCTGGGCCACCAAAGCACGACCATCAACTATGTTTACACAGAGCTTACAGACCCAGATCACAGTGCAAACTCTGAAAAAGTCCTGTCAGAAATTAACTATAGTGGTAACCGAGTCGTGTTTACCCATGAGGTAGGGGCGCTGCGCCATGCAGGCTACGTAGATACAGCAAAAGTGACTCAGTTCGCACGCCTGAGCAATATTGAGGTATTTAATCATGAGGGGGCGGAGCTTGCCCATTATGATCTGGATTTTGTGGATGCGGCCAATGGCACTCGCCTGCTGCAAAGTATTGCGCATTGCCGTGGCAGTGTTTGTCGTGCCCCTGTCTCCTTCAGTTATGATGCTTTTGCCAGCAAACTGGACTTTGAAGCGTTTAGTAATGTGTATTCAAAAGAGCGGATGGATAATGCACTGTCGTCAGTCACTTTGGCCGATTTAAAAGCGTCAGGTCTGGCACAACTGGTCACGCTGGAGCAGACAGACAAGGGCGCTAAGCGTTATACATTGTGTGTTTATCAGGGTCATACCTATCAAGCAGCCGAAGAGCTGGCATGCCGGGATATATACCGAAAGGATGATCAGGAAAGTGTCAGTATGTTTGCCATAGATCATGATTTGGATGGCCGACAGACTCTGATGATCAATTTGCGTTCAGAGCATACGTCTGATGCCAATCCAGGCTATTGGGCCCATTACGCACTGAATGACAACAATCAGCTGCAAACACTGAGTCTGCCAGAAGGCTGGCCTGCTAATCATTACATGCGTGAAATCAAACCTGCCGATCTGAATGGCGATGGCTACGCAGACCTAGTGTATAAGCATAAAAAAGACGACCCCAACTTGTACGTCAGGTTAGCTGATCCTGACACCAAAGCATTTGGTCATCAGTACGTGCTCGGTACTGACGTGGGCGAAGGCAATTTTTATGGCTACGGCGACTTTACGAGTAAGGGCACAGACTGGCATGTCATCGATATGAATTTTGACGGCCTGGCAGATATTGTTGCACTAAAATGTGACTCTACCCACTGTAATAATGACGATGCTAAACGTCTGGCGGTGCATTACAACCAGGGAGAATCTGGCTACGGCGGGTTTAATCCTTTCCTGACGGAAACGATAGCATCGGATGAGAAAATAGAACTGTTAACGCCAAGTGACGTCAATGGCGATGGCCTGGTGGACCTGATATATCTGGCTACGCCTGAGTATAACCATGATGTAAAGCAGTGGCATGTACAGCTTAATCAATCTAGTGAGCGAGTTAAATTCAGAAGGGTGTTTATTGCGACAGCCAAATCCAGCAATGACACTTTGTCGGTCAGCGAGCTGATTCCGCCTATGTCGATGGACATAGACAAAAACGGCAAAGCGGATCTGTTCTTCAAAGAAAAGAACACGAAAAAATGGCGTCGTTATGAGTGGTCGACTCAAAGTGAGCGCTTCACTAAGCTCAGTGACAACGCGTTTGAGCTTGCCGTTGATACCAGAGGCGGAGACTTTGCCTTTTTCAGTGATTACGATGGCAATGGTGTTGCAGACATTCTGATTAAACACGACTATGGTGTCAGTGTCAGGTATAACCTGAGTCAGCGCCCCACAGCAGGCATGTTGCTTGAGGTCAATCAAGGGTATGCCGGTCATACAAACAGTACGACTATCCACTATGGGTTAATGTCGGACAGAGCAGTTTATACAGACGTTAACGATGACCTCACGGCAGATTTAGGGCTCTTCAATGCGCAACAGCTATTAGTCAGCAAGATGACCGGCGCGGGTGTATTGGTTGCCAGTGTTGAAACCGACAGCCCGAGTAATCGCAGTGGCGCCTTGTCGGCCGATAAAGCGAAAGTGGATTATCATTATCAGGGCGCACGTGTGCAATTTGGTGGTCGCGGACCTCTGGGCTTTAAAGTGCTCAAGACCACCACACAAAAAGATGGCAAGACTTTTGAGACGACCACACGCTACCATCAGGCATTTCCGTTCACCGGCATGCCGTACTCAACCCAAAAACGAATGCAAACAGCAGACACCAGTGAGCTGCTCAGCATCTCGGTTAACGAGTACAGCAAGCATAAATCGCAGCAACTCAATGATGTGACCGCTTATCGGGTTTATAATTCGGACAGCCGTGAATGTAGTGCCGTAGTTGATTCAGGAATGAGTGTAAGTGCTTACACGTGTACGGATACAACAACCTTACAAGATACGTATGGCAATGTTGAAAACCTTAGCGTGAATACCTACGATGTGGATGCCTCAGGTGCTGAGCATTTCACCACGGTTGGGGCAACGGGCACTGTGCAGCACAGTGTTGTCACCGAAAACCAATATGGCACAACAGACGTACACAAGCGCTTGGGCCGATTGTCCGAAACTAAGGTGACTCACAGTGGCGCAGGCCTCACTGCGATATCTAAAACCAGTCACTTTGAATATTATCCCGAGAACCATGCCCATGAAAATATGCTTTATAAGGAGGTTGTCGGTAAAGGCTTAGGTTGTGAATATGAATTAACGACAGAACATTCATACGATAGCTTTGGCAACAAAGTAAAAGTACAAAGCGAAAACACCGCATGTACGGGGTCGGAGCGTGAAACGCGTACCTCTGAATCTATCTTTGATCCACAAGGGCGTTATGTACTCCACACCAAAAAAAGTGGCAGCAAAAGTGCATTGTCGTTGATTTCCGAAAAAGTCCGTACCGTCGAGAAAGGCCAGCATACATTGACGCGTCGTAATGAATTTGGCCAACCAACTGAACTGATTGACAATAACGGCGTGTTGACCAAACTGACCTATGATCACTTTGGTGGAAAAGTGGGGTCTTACAGTAAGACCGGAGCTCAGGCATACAGCTATTTCACGGCGTGCAAAACGAATGAAAACTGCGTGGTACGTCTGAATAAAGAAGTTAACGGCGTACTGCGCGAAAAACACTTGCTGGATAAAATGGGACGCACTTATTCAGTGAGCAAGCTGACAGTACTTGAGAACCAGTGGTTGACTTCAGAATATCAGTTTGATCGTTACGGTCGTAATGATGTGGTCATTGAAGCTGGCTCAAAGACTGTGACAAGCACCTATGATGCGCTAGACAGGGTAAAGAAAGTCTACGACGCCAATTCTGACACAGAATCAGAGACAACGTTTGAGGGTCGAAAGACCACAGTCACTGTCAGGGGTTCTGATATCCGTGATCAGGTTAAATCTACGCTGAGTAATACCATTGGCCAGACAGTACAGGTGATAGACAACATTAATCACACGCTGGACTATACCTATAACGCACTGGGCGTTCAGCTCACCGTTCAGTCATCGGCAGAAGCGGCCAATGATCGCCTGCTGAGTACCATTACTTATGACGACATGGGCCGTAAAGAGTTTGTACAGGATTCAGACAGAGGCTATTGGCAATACACCTACAATGCCTTTGGTGAACTACTTACGCAAACTGATGCACGTGGTGTGAAACTGACCATGGATTACGACTTCTTAGGTCGAAAAATCAAACAGGAGCAAACGACGCCAGAGGGGGTGTTTGCCGAAGGCACCAGTACCTGGGTGTATGGAGATACAAACGACACCGTTCATCGCTTGATATCAAGTTCGCAGGGTTCTGACTGGGGGCAAACCTATTATTACGACACATTAGGGCGTGCAGCAGCAACGCTGACGTCACTGGATAGTACGAGCCAGTGCGCAGGGCAAGTCAGTTTTGTAGGGTCAACGGGCGATTTACGTATTCCGGATGGCTCAAACCTGGATCCAATTGACAATCTCTGTGTGATCCAACAGAGCTTCTATGATAGCTACAGTCGTTTGGCCTTGCAGTTTGATGACTACCGTCGAGATGAACAGGGCGAACTTATAGAAGCGCGCGGTGTTGCTATGACTTATCAAAACGGTCAGCTGCTGGCAAAAACAGAGGCGCGTAATAGCAATAAGGGCCAGGTTTACTACAAAGTGACGGCGCTCAATGCCCGTGGTCAGGTCACCACGTACGAAAAAGGCGGTGTGACCATGAACATCGTCTATGACCAAAAGGGCATGGTCGAAAAGATTTCAGACAGTAACTTTGCAATTCAAAGTGACGTTTACAGCTTTGACAGCCTGGGCAATTTGATAAGCAGCAAGCAGATAGGCATGGACACCCGCACTTATCATTATGATGATATGAACCGGGTGCTGGGAGTAAACAACGTCGATCTGTTCAAGTACTCTGCATCGGGTAATTTAACCGAGAAAGCGGATTATCTGATTGGTACAGACGTTGACTGTCCTGGTTATGAAGGCTCATCAGTGCTGGTGTTGGGTCGCTGGAACCAGCGATATGGAGAAGACAATACGCCACTACATGCTATTTCTTCACGAAGCCGTATAGCAAGTTCGAGCTGTTTGGGCACACTGCCTGCTAAGACAGAGTCGTTTAGTTATGATGCCAATGGTAATCAGATAGCGCGCTCAGGCAGTGATGGCACTACGTCGATTGAGTACAGTGCGCGTAATAAAGCGGTTGAAATGACGGGCAATGGAGAGACCGTCACCTTCAGGTATGATGCGAATAATCGCCGCTACAAGCGAGTGGATGGGTCAAACACAGTATATTACGTGGGCGCTCTGGAGCTGACCAAGCCAAAAGGTGAGGATGGCAAGCCTGTGATTAACCGTTATATCGGCAACGATGCGCAGCAAACCTATTTTGATACAGGAATGAGTAAAACCAAGTGGTTGTTTACTGACCATCAGGGGTCCACCATTGTCGTGACTAATGGCGAACATAAGGTCCTGGCACGTTATGCGTACGATATATTTGGTAAGCAGCGTGAGGTTGAGCAGAATTCAGAGCTGATGGGCGATGTGTTCAATACTATCAATGACAACCTGAGGGCCTATACAGGGCATGAGCCGGTGTCACTGGGAGGCGACAAGCGTATCATTCATATGAATGGTCGGATCTACGATGCAGACACGGGTAGGTTTATGCAGGCGGATCCGGTGGTGCAGGCGCCGAGTAATTTGCAGAATTACAATGCGTATTCTTATGTGTTGAATAATCCGCTGAGTTATACGGATCCGAGTGGGTATTTGTTTAAAAAGCTTCTTAAGGGAGCTATGAAGGCGACGGGAACGTGGCAAATGCTTCGCGCTATTGGCAAAGTGCCTTGGCTCAACACCGTGGTCACCATTGGCCTCAACTTTATTCCAGGCTGTCAGGGTTGGTGTGCCGCTGCGGCAACTGCGGCATATAGTGCGGGCTCTACCTTTGCAACTACGGGAAGTTTAAATAAAGGATTAACCGCTGGTTTGACGGCTGCTGCTATGCCCGGAGGTGGAAGTGCCGGTGCGATACTTGCGAGTGCTGCGATTGGAGGCGTTTCATCTAAGTTGATGGGCGGCAACTTTGGTCATGGATTCTTTGCTGCTGGACTGGGTGCTGCTGCTGGAAGCATTGGTGGAGGAATTAGAAATCCGCTCGGGAAAGTTGTGATAAGTGCGATTGTGGGTGGAACGGTTTCAAAAGTAACCGGCGGCAAGTTTGCTAATGGTGCGTTCAGTGCTGCTTTTTCGGCTGCAATGAGGGCAGATTGGAGTTCACAAGGTTCGAACAACAACAGCAATGGCAGAACCGGTTCTGTTTGTTCTCCTAATCCGATTAACATTTCCACAGGTGAAAAGTACTTCACCATGCGAGACTATCAAGCGGCAGGAAATAGCCGACTTAAGTTCGAGCGATATTACTTTAGCTACTCCAAGACTAAAACTAGCTTAGGTATGGGTTGGAGCCATAATTTTGACAGGAAGCTTGAGTTCATCAAAGGCAATAAGCAGCTTGTTAGGTACTTGGGTTTAAATAAGAAAGAGCGAACCTTTAGTCGCAAAAATAGCAAACATGATTCTTATGAGAATACAGCAAATACCTCAGAGCATTTACAGCAAATCGATAGCGGATGGGTATTAACGTTAGCTGACGGAACAACAGAGATCTTTAATGAACATGGGCGTTTGATTGAAGTTCACGAGATAGGCTTGTATCAACAGTTTTTGAAGTACAACAACAAAGGCATGTTGACTTCAGTAACAGACAGTATGGGTGTAGAAATCCACCTAGAATATAATCTTGCAGGTTTACTCACTAAGTTAGAAACGCCTGAAGGTACGTTTGAATATGAGTACAACTTAGCTAATCGAACATTAGTAAAAGCGTTGCGGCCAGCCAGCCGGGATGGTGAACGCGGCTACAAAAAATATCATTACGGAAACTATGAGTATAGATCTGCCATTACTCATATAAGTAATGAACAAGGGAATATTCTTCATAGAGTGAGATATGATGATAATGGAAGAGCTGTTTCCAGCGCGTTAGGCAGTGACATTGAGAAAGTAAACATCAGGTTTTTGCCCAACAAGCAGAGTATTGTTACAAACTCGCTGGGTTTTAAAACGACCTATACATTCAATGATAGTAATCAGCCATTAAATGTGGCTGGAGATGGCGGTACCAGTTGTCTGTCTACTAATCAGCAATATGAATATGATGGCCGTGGAAATGTAACGAAAAGTACAGATTGGAACGGCGTAATAACCACTTACTCGTATAATGACAGGGATCTGGAGATCAGCAGAACGGAAGCGTTAGGTACAGATATTGAACGCACGACTTTAACAGAATGGCATGATGTGTACCCAGTAAAGGAGCTAGTCCAAACAGAGAAAGCTAAGCAAGTGTTTGAGTATTCAGGTTCAGGTTTACTGTTGAGTCATACAACATTTGATTTAACTGCAGAGCAAAACTGGCTGCAAAATCTGATGGATGTATTTCCGAGTCGTACGACTCACTATCATTACAACTCAAGAGGTTTAGTTGTTGAAGTCGATGGACCGCGTACGGATGTTGCTGACGTTACGACGTACGAATATGATGAGTTAGGTAACCAGATTTCAGTAACGAATGCCCTGGGATATAAAACTGAAGTGACTAAGCACAACCCATCCGGGCGTCCTTTGGTAATTACTCACGCGAATGGTTCTATGACGGAGCTTGCTTATAACGAGAGTGGCTGGATCAGTAGCAAAACAAACGTTACATTTGTTGACGGAGAAAGAGTAGATGCTACAACGCGTTATGAGTATGCCCATAGTGGTGATAATTCAGGAAAAGGCCTGATTGAGCGTATTTCACACCCTAATGGAGGGGTAACACGCTACACTTATGATGAAGCTTATCGTGTCAAAACAATGAGTAATCACCTGGGTGAAACAATTGAATACGTCAGAGATCCTGAAGGCAATCCGATTGAGAAAAATGTCTTAAATCGTAACGGCGAATTAGTGAAGCAGCAGAGGCAACAGTTCAATGAACTTAGCCAGCTAATTGCACAAGTTGGCGTGAACTCTCAAGTCTCTCATCAGTACAACGGAAATGGACAGGTGACCTCAACGACAAATGGTCTGGGTAATACGACACATCATGCGTTTGATGCTTTAAACAGGCTTGTACAAACAACCGACTCAGACGGTGGTGTAGTTCATCAATACTATGATGTACAAGATAAAGTCACCCAAGTAACAGACCAACGTGGATTAACCACAGAGTACCAATACAATGGCTTTGGTGAGAAAGTTAAGCAGATAAGTCCTGATACAGGTACTACCGTGTATAAACATAACTCAGCGGGCCTAGTCATCGAAAAAGTTGACAACGCAGGACAGGTGGTTAGCTATGAATATGATGCAATTGGACGGGTCACTCATGTCCACTTTGTTGGTGCTGCTAATGAAGATATATTTTATCAGTATGATGAGCAGCTTTTCGATAGCGCGCAGCCTCCAGCGGTATCGGGTGCAATAGGAAAAGTAACACGCATTCTCGATAACAGTGGCGATAGCCAATACCAGTACAACGGACAAGGCTATCTAACTTCGAAAACCTACCAAATCGAAGGCAGGCAATATAGCCAAGGCTTTAACTATAAAGATAAAGGGCTGTTAGATTCTCAGGTTTATCCAAGTGGTATGGTTGTTAGCTATGGCTATGATGAGGCTGGACGGGTCAATACACTCTTTAGTAATTCATTTGCAGGCAACACAACCACCTTGGTTGAAAATGTAGAATACCTCCCGTTTGCGGAGCCTGAATTGATCTCCTATGGGAACGGTATTATGCAGCAAAACACTTATGATACAGATGGGCGAATGGGAGAGATCCTACTTACAAGTGGATTAAATACCTTGCTGAATCGCCATTATGTATATGATGAAGCAAACCAAATTACCAACATTGTTAATGTTAAAGATGATGTCCTTTCTGAGTATTTTGAATACGATAACCTGGGCAGGCTAACTTTTGCTTCAGGTGAATATGGCCAACTGAGCTACGATTATGACCCAGTTGGTAATAGGCTGAATCGCAGATGGTTGTCAAAATACAGTGAGTTGCTGGAAGACGTAAGTTACCAATATGCACTCAACAGCAATCAACTTGAGCAAGTTTTGCCGATTAGCAAACCTGAACGGGTGTTTGAGTACAATGTTAATGGCCAAACAACGGTGGATACCTTGAATGGCAAGTCACTTGTTTATAACGCAGCAAATCGATTAAGTGAAATTACTTTTAGAGATGGTTCACAAGTACAGTACGTATACAATGCAAAAGGGCAGCGAGTTGCTAAGGTTCAGACTGCTTCCAACGGTGAGAAAACCACGACACATTACCACTTTGATCAAAATAATTTACTCATAGCGGAGTCCAATGCGCAGGGAGAGCCACTTGTAGAATACATATATTTGAACAAGCAACGTGTTGCGAGTATCAGGTATATGGGCAGTTCTCATGTGGTTGACTACGTTCACAATGATCATCTAGGGTCACCGATGGTGCAAACTGATATCTCTGGTAAATTAACATGGCGAAGTAATACACTGCCGTTTGGGCAAAGCTACAAAGTCACGGTGGCAGAGCAAGGTTTTGGATTCCCAGGCCAATATCATGATGTTGAATCTGGCTACAGTTACAATTACTTCAGAGATTATGATCCGAGTCTTGGGCGTTATATTCAGTCTGATCCTATTGGTTTGGCCGGTGGGGTGAATACATATGGGTATGTACTAGGAAATCCAATTCAATCTTCGGATACTTGGGGGTTGTATGTTGATCTTGATTGGTATCATGGTGCTAGACCTGTAAAAGCTATGAACTTTGGCACGGCTGTCCACTCTCATGTAAATAGGCAGTTTAATCAAATGGGATACTCGGTAGAAGGAGCTGGCTTCGCTCGCTCATTTTTTGGGGGAGGTAGGCCTGATATTGTTGACCCAAGAACTTCTCAGGTATGGGAGATTAAGCCAATGTCTCATGGGGGAGGAACGGCTTATAATAAAGCTGTTTCACAAATCAATGGCTATGCAGACGCTAGCGGATTAAAAATCGGAAATAGTATAGATTTAGTAGGTGAGTACTTTGATGCAAATATAATGTTTTTTGATGGTGCTGCTTATCATATTGGGTTGTACCCATATACGAATGGGTTGGTTTTGTATGATGTTACAAAGTTAACAAATGAACAAGCGCTTGCGTACTATTATGCAATTGATCAAACAGCTAAGTCGACTATATTGGGCCATCAAAATAAAGAGGTTAATGCATGTCCTGTTTTTTAAGTGAGGAATCTTTCAATGTTCTTCTGATTTCACTTTTAAAGAATAAGCAAAATTTTAGGGATGAATTGGAATCTCTTGGTATTTGCGCGATAAATGAACTTGAAGAACAAGTGAAATTCAAGTTGGCAAGTAATAATGTTTCTGTCAAATGGAATAATTATTATATGCAATTGTCGGAAGCCTCCAAAGTAGAAATTGGTAAGGGTGAATACAAGTCTGACTATCTTGATTCACTGCTCTCTCAGTGTAGGGAGAAGTTTGATGAGTCAGGAAATATTAATGACCTTGCATCGAATGAAGTTGATTTGTACTTTAAGCTCTGGTCAAGGCAGGACTTTAAAGGTTTCCAAGAGTGGAGAAGCTCTGTTTATTCTCGTTATATCTTAAAGTTTGAGGAGGAAGTAAAATCATTCTTTCATCAGAATGAAGCTTATAAAGATATAAAGGGGCTTAAGGCTCTGGCTAAGAGTTTTGTTAGTAATATTGACTCGCTAAAAGGGTTTTATTATGATCAAAAAATGTCATCAAATAATCAGCTTTTCCTTTCTTTGGATATTGAAAATGACTTAAAGATAACATTTGGTTTTGTGACTAGAAAACAGTCTGATAGCTATAAAATAGAAAGTTTTATTGCATTGCTTCCTGCTTGGTGTAATAAAGGGGATATACAAAGCTATAAACGCCTTTTCACACCCTTGTGGTGCTTTTTAAGCCCTCTTGTTAATCCTTTTGGGTTGCCATATGAATTGCTTGAAGATAAAGGTAATCTACCATACATGTTATATATTCATTTATCCTTGTTTATTATAATTAAAAATTCAGTTGATAGGGAAATATAAAAGACACCCAATCTAAAGCCCCAGGCACCCGCCGGGGCTTTTCTGTTTCTGGTCATATGTCACCGATTTTTTGGTCGCATCGGTTTGACCAGCGTGGTCGTATCCATTGACCTCGTGGTCCGCAGGGAGTGTGATATACAATTGTATATATCGGTTTAAGCGACCAGGTTAGCCGGGGTTGCGTAACCAGGTGGGCGGTGGTCTTCGACCACTTCGGTCAAGTGTGAGGACCATCTTATAGTTCACTCGTGTTATGCAAAACCTGGGAGGGAGCGGCATCTGGCAATGCTTGGGGCGGAGTGTGTTCAGTTGCTCACACAGCCACCATAGCCCTTTACCGTCATTGGTTACAGTGTATCTTTCATCTGTCGCAATATTTCTAACTTCTGCATCGATTTGATTTCTGTCTGATTCAAAAAATAGCTCGGCAAACTTAAAATAACTCTGGTCTTCTATGAGCATAAAGGCAGAATCAAATATTGATTCTGTGACCCTTAGCTTTCCTAAAAGGTTTTCAAAATGATACCCTTTAAAGTAGTGTGCTGTATTTTGTTCAAATAATTGAGTCAGATATTTATTTTTTTTTATAACATCCCAAAGCGCATCTCTGTGTTTAAAAAAAGGTGCGTTCATGGATAAAATGCATACTTGTAGTTTTAATTTCTCAGCTAAAATATGGGAGGCACCTTTCGATTTTATGTGAGTGGGACAGCGAAGCAAAAAAAGCAGGTATATTAGCCATGTTTCACTGTCGATACGTTTAAATAGTTTGAGCTGTTTTATGCTGATTGGTTTGGCAACAGGATTATTGCAAGATGATTCATCTTCCAGTAAGTATCGCAAGATATTAACAGGAAGAATCCGATAAAAGTGCCTAATTTCTTCCTGGCTTAGCTCTGCCGGATCCAGGAGGCGCCAGAGTGGAGAGTGGAAGAAACGCTCACAGAAATCAAAGTCGCGAGGATGGCATAGTCTTTGGCGAGTTCTTAGTGATGGACTATTTTTCGCGCTGCTTAGCCGGTTTGCGGTACTGCTCGATTTGGCTTTAGATGATGCGTTTTTGTCTAACAGGCAGTCAATACTCTTGGGGGTATCGTCCGCATTCTGCAAGCCCAGTGCCAATGTTCGCCAACAGTCGTTCCTGAGGTGGGTAATTTGCTTGTTCGGTATTTTCACGTGTTTATTCCACTCATATTTGAATCTTTGAAACTTATCTCATAAATATCAGATAGTTGAATTTTTCATATTTTCAAAATTTCTGTCATTTTTTTATTTCATTTGATAGTAGACAAACTGGGGTGACAGGCTATGTTTCGAACAGTGAGGTAAAAAATTGGGGACTCTAGAAGGTCGATACAATGAGCGAACAGCAATCTTTAGAAGTAGAAAGTACGTCACAACTGAACATAGAGTTGAGTTTACTGGAGTGGTTTGGGCTGTTGATACCTGATAGTGAACTATGGCGCATTCTTAAACATGAAAATGTGGAGGCATTTCATACCGCGAGAAGACAAGGCTGTTTACCTGTTGGGGTCTTTCGTATACGAGGTCAGCGTGAATATTTTGCATTTTCAAGTGACGTAGCCAAATGGCTAGCTTCAGAGATAGGAGGACGAACAACTGAAAAATAGAACTTAACGTAGTGGGCACATAAAGCGAAAAAGCCAAAGCTGCAACTTTGGCTCTCTCTGGAACTGTCGAATTTTACGGTCCGACTTCTACAGTAAAGCTTGAAACCTGAACACTGTCAAGTATGAAATCCTGGCAGGTTCCGGGCGTGTGCCTTGTTTGCTAAAAACAGGAGGCACTTATGTATTTAAAGCCAGATCAACTTCGAGAAATCTCCTGGGTTTGTGAAGTTAAGCCGGGGTGTAGTCATCGGGAAGGCGCGCAGCGTGCTCAATGCTCGCACCAGTCTTTTGGGAGGATGAAAAAGGTCGTTGAAGCGAAGGCGCTGTCCTATGCCTACGTCGACTCAATCAGTGACACAAAGTTATTGTCTGTTTTTTATCCCAATCTTATCACCCGCCAGCAAAATCAGAAGCGCTTGCCCAATAAAGACAGGATCATAGAGACCCGGATCCGAAGGAAGGGTAAAAGGCGGATCACCTGGATCGCTTTGTTTTTAGAGTACGAATCGGCCGATCCCAGCACGGCATATCGACTCACACAGTTTAAGCACCTGGCAAGGCAAATGATCAAAGAGTATCAGGCCTCTATGAAGCAGTACTATGAACCTGGCGAGTGCCTGTTTATTGACTATGCCGGGCTAACCGTGCCGATGAAAGAGAATGGCCAGACTGAGCGTCTGTATGTATTCGTTGCTGTTCTGGGTTACTCCAAGCGGCTATTTGCATTCGCCACCCGCGGCATGACTACCAGAGACTGGCTCTATGCGCTAAAACAAGCGTTGGCGTATTTTGGTGGTGTCACTGAAGTGATCCACAGCGACAACGCCACAGCTCTGGTGAAACAGCCCGGATTAATACCTATTTATAGGGACGAAACCCAGCACTTTTTCAGGCATTACAAGTGCCTTGGAGATACATCTCGAGTTGCTACATCACAGGACAATGCCGTGGGTGAAAATGGCGTAAAAATAGTCACCTACAGTATTTTGAATCGGATGCAGGATATTCTGTTTACGACATTGCCTGCGGTTAATTCGCATATACGCAGGGAAATTGACAAGTTAAACTCGAATCGGCTGCAGGGATGTGACTTCAGCCGAGACGATGTATTTTATGCAGAAGAGCAGCAGTCATTAGCACCATTACCAGCTCACGCTTTTAGATATTTGTGTCATAAGCAGGTGCTGACAGTACCTGCAACTTACTTGGTGCCTTACCTGCATCATCACTACTCAGTCCCCTATAAGTTTATTGGTAAACCAGTAGAAATACGGGTCTATGATGACGACATGATTGACATTCAGCACAACCATGAGCGTATCGCGCAGCACAGGATCAGTGATGAGCATAACGGCGTGACGATATTGGCTGAGCATATGCCAGCTGAGCACCGCGAAGATGCAAAAAGGACGAAGGAGTCATTTGTAGCCTGGGGTGAGGAACAAGGAAAAGCAGCGGCTGAGTTGATGGCGCGGCAATATGATCTGACCAGAAATACCCGCTCCAGGCATGTTGGCAAGCGCTGCATAGCGTTACAGAAGTGCTGTGCAAAAGCTGGCACAGATGTTTTTGAGTTGGCATGTGCCTATGCTCTGGAAAAACAGCAGTACCACCCGACCTACGTGGAAATGGTCACTCGTGCGCGCCCCTGGGAGCTGCCGCAAAGTAATTCGCCGGACGTGCAGCATGGCAACATTCGCGGTCCGGAGTATTTTGGAGGGTCAGGTCATGAATAAAAAAAGGTTGCTTGAGCTCTGTGAGGAGCTGAAATATCACGCATTCAGTCAGGAACTGGAGCGACAATTTCAGCTCACCACTTACGATGACATGCCGTTTATTGAACGGCTCGAAGCGCTGCTGCTTAGTCAGCTAGATGACAATAAAACCCGGGCACGCATGCGAATGAAAAAGCAGGCCCAACTGCGTTGGCCTGACGCCTGTCTGGCCGATTCACTTAAAATGCATCAGGAGGTCAGGCCCTTACTTGCGGAGGTCTTAATGGAGTTTGATTGGGTGAACGGCAAGGAAAATGTGATCATTACAGGTAAAACGGGTACTGGCAAAACACACCTGGCCTGCGCAATCAGTAATGGGGCCATAGAAAGTGGCATCACAGTAAAGTTTAAACGCTTCTACGACCTACTGTTGGAGCTGGTTGCTGCTGAAAATGAGCAAACCCTCAATCGCTTCAGAGCGAAACTTAATCGAGTGAAAATACTGGTGTTGGATGACTGGGGGCTGGCTCCTTTGTCTGAACGTGAGCGCCATTTGTTGTTCGAGTTTATCGAATCCCGGGAATGTCAGGCCTCGTTGATTATCACATCGCAATATGATGTGTCTGACTGGCATAGTGCGTTCCAGGATCAGACACTGGCCGATTCAGTCCTGGATCGTATTGTTTCGTATGCACATGTGATCAGACTGGAAGGAGATTCTGCCAGGCAGCGAAAAGGAGGCCGTCATGAATAATATGACTCAGCCTGAACATATTCGGCAATTTGATCTGCAAATTCGTACGCAAACGCTGCCTTTACTCTGTGAACATTACAGGCTTTCTTTTCGGGCGTCTGCACGGGCAAAACACTATGTGCGGGAGCAACTTGGCGAGGCGTGTAGCCTGCCCGGGCAAATATTACTGGGGTTTGCAGATCGTACCTTGGGCAATCTCCTTCCAACGCCCCGCAGTGCAGAAGGGCAGCTGGTGCGTGGTGTTCTAAAACGGTTGGGCATCATCAGACCCAGTGGCCATGAAGTGTTGAGCGGGTGCGTCATCGTCTTTCTACAACAGGCCGAACAGTTACATGCGATATACGGTGAGCGCATTGGCAGAAGGCGCAAAGGTGCGTTTCAGAGGTTGTGGATACCCCTGTCGCATGAAAACCTAAGCCAACCACTACCTGAGGGATTTAAGCCTGTATATGAGCTGGCGATGTGCCTGAGCCAATTCCAGCGGGAGGTGCAAGATGAACCCTCGAATTAACAGCGCCACACGACAGCTACTTGATCGTAACGATCAGTACAGGATGGCCGATGGGTTGTCGCTGATGACCATTGACAAGCAGCGCAATAATCATGAGCTGTTCTTTGCCTGGCTGCACGCTCAGGGCATTGAAAGTGCGGAGCAGGTAACGAAAGCTTGTTTCGAGCAATACAAGGTCTACTTGTGTCGTCATATTAGCCCGAAAACACATGCACAGCTGAATGCCACAACGCGACGAAAACGTGCAGCAGACATTCGCACACTCTTCAAAGAGCTGGCCTATACGGGGCTCATTACTGAAGATCCTCTGGTGAGCGCCAGAATACCTAAGGCACCACGGCCCGTCGTGACCGCCTTTCTGAGCGAAGAAGAAATTGAATGGTTAATGTATCAGACCCGGCCATACGGCCTCACCGGCTTGTGCGATAGAGCCATTTTGGAGTGTTACTACGGCACTGCTGCACGACGTATGGAAGCAGGAAAGTTGCAGTTACAGGACGTACGGACTGACTCAGACAAATGCGCCATACTGGTCAGGAAAGGCAAAGGTGGTAAAGGTCGCTACACCCCTTTGTATCCCAGAACGGTATCCTGGCTGAACGCTTATCTGAACTTTGCCAGACCAAAACTGGCGAAACTGAATTCGGGTACTCACTTCTTTTTGGATAACCAGGGAAAACCATTTAATGCGTCACAGCTAAGCAGGCTGGTAAAAAAGTATCTGCTGATGGCGGGTCTTGACGTTGGGGCTGCCTGCAATGTACTCCGGCATTCGGCCGCCACTCACTTGCTACAGCACGGCGCGGATGTGCGGTGTATTCAGGAGTACCTCGGACATGCCGACATTTCAACAACTCAGGTCTATCTGACCGTTACTCAGGTGCAATTAAGGGAAACGCTGAGCCGATGCCACCCGGCGGCCAGGTCGCAGGCAGTGGCAGGCAGTAAGCTACATGACTATGTCAGGGAAGATGTGTAGTTGAGATCGTGAGGTTTATGGACATTAACAGGAATTTATATCTCAATTTGTGATATTTTTGAGACATATCTTTTATCTTTATAATATACTTATCTCAAAATCCAGGTATTTTGAGATAAGTATATGATTAAGCATCCACCGCAATTGACTCACACTGATCCACTAACCTGGATCACTGAGCATGCCCCTAATGAGCTCTCCCGTTATTTTGATCACGCCTCCGTGGTTGATGACAAGGGGCGCTATCTGCACTACGACGAATTACGGTTTCGTCTGCCAAAAGGGCTGGAACTGGACATTGCCTGGAGCCTTATCAAGAAAGCCAGAAGCAAACAGCTGAGCCCAGTATTGCCTTTGGATGAACCCGAGCGTCAGGCCCGTTTCTATCTGACACCGACCATGCAGAAGGCAATCTCAGAAGCTGACAGGCATGCAACCAGCGCCTCACTCGAGTACATGTGCAGTAAAGTAGGCGAAGAAAAACACTTTGAATATCTGCTTAATGACCTGATCGAGGATGAAGCCATTAGTAGCAGCCAACTGGAAGGGGCTGCTACCACAACAAAAGTGGCCAAAGATCTGCTCAAGCGAGCAAGAAAGCCAAGGACGCCAGACGAGAAAATGATCATTGGCAATTTTAAAATGATGCAATTCGCCTGGCAAAACCGCCACAAACGGTTGTCCATTGACCTTATTCAGTCCATGCACCAAATCGGTGTGGAGTCGATTGATGATGAAAAATACCACCCCGGCGCGTTCAGGCAGACAGATGATGTTGAAGTGGCTGATGCTGAGGGCAACACGGTACACACCCCACCGCCAGCCAACCGAATTCACGAGCGGCTGGAGCAGTTTATTGCCTGGGTAAATCAGGACCATCAGGATGTCGAAAGCAGTCACTACCTGCACCCGCTTATTAAAGCAATCGTTATGCACTTTGTGATTGGCTTTGAGCACCCATTCCGGGATGGAAATGGCCGTGTAGCGCGCTCATTATTTTACTGGTACATGTTCAAAAATGACTATGCGGCATTCAGGTATATAGCCATCAGCGTGCTACTAAAAGCAGCCCCTATCCAATATGGAAAAAGCTACTTATACACTGAAACGGATGACCTTGATCTAACCTACTTCATTGACTACCAGTGCAAAATTGTAGGTCGTGCGATTGGCGAATTTAAGCATGCCTATGAGAATAACCTGAGAGAGTCTGAAGCGTTCACCCGCTGGCTATGGGACTCGGGCCTGTTCAGTAAGCTCAGTGACAAACAAAAAACGCTGTTTATGGTGGCAAAAAGCGGTAAGGCCAAGCAGTTTACAGCGGTCAATGTGAAAGAAAACCTGGGCTGCTCATACAATACCGCACGAGATGCCTTAAACGGCCTGGTTGAGCTGAACTTGTTTGAAAAAGAAAAAGCAGGCAAGGAGTGGGTATTCACGATGCGCAGCAAAACAGCAATTATTGAGAGCTGGGGGTAAAGCAGTAACCAAGAATGGCCAAATATAGCTACGGGCCATTTTTACCTACAAGGTGGTGAGTTTAGCCAAAGTTTTAGCCTGACGAAGTTTGATAAGGTTGGTTTCAGATCTAACGATTTGCCTGCCTTTACTGGTACTCAGATCTAAATCGGACTTCACCTTGATGGCTGGCCTGTGTACCAGTTTTACACCGTAATCTTTCATGTTACACCTCTAGAATAGCCAGCTTTCCTGACTTGAATACAAGCAATAAGTTTTTATACGCTTTTAGGAAAGCATGGTGAGCTATGATACCGCATTGAGGGTTTCAGGCACCAAAATAATCATAGAACAAATAAAGAGAGCTGATTGAGAGGGATCCAAGATCACATTCGCCCATATGAATGGTCGGATCTACGATGCAGATACAGGGCGGTTTATGCAGGCGGATCCGTTTGTTCAGGCGCCGAGTAACATCCAGAGTTACAACGCGTACAGCTATGTACTGAACAACCCACTTAGTCGGACTGATCCAAGTGGTTATATCAGCATTGGCAAGATTCTGGACCCAGCACTCAGGCCAATGATCAAGTTATCGTCAAAGATAATTGGTCCTACGCTTACGAACATTATCGGCAACATTGCATTTTATAAGGCGGGTGGTCCTTTGGGCTCCGCTTACTGGAGTTACAACTTTACCCGCGCGATGGGCGGTTCTTCATCACAGGCATTCAAAGCTGGGGCGATTGCAGCTGTTTCCGCAGAAGCCTTCAACCAGATAGGCCGTGCTTTTGATGGCACAGGTGGTGCTTTCTGGAAAACCGGTGGTATTGGTCATGTTGCTACTCATGCACTTACGGGCGGGATCATATCCGAACTGCAGGGCGGTAAATTTGGTCATGGTTTCTGGAGTGCGGGATTAACGAAAGGACTGAATATAAATGGTATTGTGGGGACTCAACAGGGAGCCGGTTGGGATGCTGTCCGTATCGCTGTGGCCGCAGTGGTGGGTGGTACAGTATCGAAAGTTACTGGTGGTAAGTTTTCCAATGGTGCAACTACGGCGGCGTTTGCTCAGGCATTTAATGGTAATGAGCAAGCTAAAAGAGTTGAGGCTCAGAAAAAACGATATAAATTATATCTAGTGGCTAGGAAATCTGCTTTGTTTAATGGTGAAGGCGTAGGGCATGCATTTATTGGAGGTATATCTCCAGGTGGAACAAAAGAGGCTTGGGGGTTTTGGCCAGGATCTGAAGATGCTTATGAGTCTTTTGTTTATGGAGCTGGTGAAGGAGTTGTTAAAAGCGACTTAGAAGAGTTTAATAAAGCGCTAGATGGTAATGGTAATTATCAATTACTCGAACTAAGTGTTGATCAGGGTCAGTATGAGCAAGCAATTTACACAATGGCCTCGTTTAACACACCAAATATTGATTATGGTTTACTGAGTGTAAATTGTACCAGTGCAGCTGTATATTCAATAATTCAATCTGGGGCTGTGGGGAGTGGTGTTAAATATTGGGGGAGCTTCATACCTGATGATCTTTATATGAGAATAGCTTTAGGAAATTGATATGAAAATAGCTTTTTTATTTATTGTACTTTTAACTTTTACTTCAATATATCAGAACTTTGGTATTCCATTAGAAGTTGAATGTTCATCTGTGCCAGATAAATATGTGGTTCTCAGACTGGATACTGAAAGTGGCGGTTATTTTTCTAAATTTTTTAAATTTACTAGAGTGGAGTTTCAGCCTTCTGGGGTGAAGCTTGAGCAAGGAATTCATACGAAGTTCTTTGCATCACGTTATGATATGGAAGTGAATTTCACCACTATTCCTGAAATGGGTAGAGAGTTGCTTTCAGTCCAGGTAGGTGACGAAATTTATGACCTTGGGGTGATATCAAATCAATGTTCACACTCAATAAGGGTATTGATGGAAAGTTTCAAAGTTTCAAGGGTATATATGTGGTAGTTGCGTGGACACCCACCTAAGGGGTTACATGGACACCCACCCAAAATCGTAGGCATTTCAGTCTGGATTTTTGGGTGGGTTATGTGGTGGACGCTTCTAAATCGGCGTTAATGCGCCCCCCTGATTAATAATAATTTAGGGTGACACCCATTCAAAATCGGCGCTCAGTGAGCGCCTTTTTTCTGTGCAACCACGCCAGCGCGGTGTGCAGTAAAAATAAGCACGGGCAAGCACTGTTGACCAGCGGAGGGTGCATTTGCGGCCAGTCCCACCAAGTGGTGGCACTGTACAAACTGAGTAATCATGCTGATTTGAACTGATCTCTGCTACTGGATTCACTGAGTCCTGGTCGAGTCAGGAAAGGTAGTCAGACATGCGGTTGAGGATTTTTTCGAGATATGGAGTTGTACCCAATTTATAGTCATGCATATCTTTTAGGTCTACATTAAGCTCTCCAGCGAGTGAATGGTCAATGGATTTTAAAAAGGCCATTTTATGGTGATATGTGTCCTCAATTAATCCGATTTCGAGGGCTAGCTGCAACCAATAGTGATAGCACTGAATCGCTCCATCAAAATCGATGGCTTGTTTGGAGTAAAACCCCATTGGGACCGGGTAAAAACTCTCATTATCTGATTCGTCTGCACCCAGCCAATCTGAAATGCGATAATACAAGTCTGCCGTAATGGGTGAAAGGGGCAATGTCATTGCCATTCGCATAAACATTTTTGTTGCTGCTATCTGTTCAGTACAAAGAGATGCGTATTCGGTATCGTGGACTTTCTCGTAAGTCAAAATAAGCAAGTAAGTGAGTGCATCCAGACTATCCTGCTCACTAAGTGCATGAACTGTTTTTCCATAAGGGTGCTTGCGTTTTATATTTCCGCTGGTTGTACGGGCAATACACTTAGAGGATATGTCCGGTGGCAATGACAGCAAAATCGAGTTAATGTTTGCTTCAGTATAAGGTGTATCTAAAAGTTGCCAGATAGGATGGCAAATAGTTGAGTACATTAAGTCAATTTCGATGTGCAACTGTTCTTGCAATTTCTGCTCAATGTTGCGAACAACGCCTTCTCGCCCGATCACTTCTCCGTCACGCTTTTTATAAAACAGCTTATTTAGGTTGTACTTTTGGGTTAGAGCACTTTTCGAGCCGTCTTCTGCATACAGTAGCTTTTTGGTCACCTGGTAAGGGTTTTTTGAATCAGTGATGTTTTGAACAAAAGAAGCAAAGTAACGAGTCGCCAGGTTTTTACTTGGTGGAGAAAGTCGCTTGTAATCATAAAAATTGAACATAAAAAGTTTTGCACTTTAGTAGTTACATGGACAGCCACCTAAAACTGGCGTACGGAATGTACGCCGTCTACCTTTAGGTGATACTCAATGGATTGAGGATGACAAATTATGCCAACTGCAAGGAAGAAGCAGGTCAGCTTATCAGACACTAAGTACTACCACTGCATATCCCGGTGTGTTCGCCGGGCATTTCTGTGCGGCGAAGACCGCGTAACGGGCAAGTCTTATGAACATCGGCGAGACTGGGTTGAGGAAAAATTGCTGACCCTTGCTAGGGTGTTTTGTATTGATGTGTGTGGCTATGCCGTTATGAGCAATCATACGCACGTTGTGTTGTATGTGGATGATAAGAAAGCGCAAAGGATATCAGACAAGAGGTTAACGGTGCTGTCCAATGTGTTTATTAAACAGCACCGGAAAATTACAAAGACACCCACCCAAAATCGTAGATATTCAATTCGGATTTTTGGGTGGGTGATGAGATAGACGCTTCGAAATCGGCGTTAGTGCGCCGCGGTTGAATAGACAGCTACCTAAAATTGGCGTACGTGAGGTATGCCGTCTACCTTTAGGTAATGCTCAATGGATTGAGGGTGCTAGATTATGCCAATGAAGAAACAGGCCAGCTTATCAGCTACCAAGCACTATTAATGTAGCCTTGCTAAACTTGAACAGGCATTAATTCTCATACATGGCATTCACCATACAAGTGGCCTCATCTATCTGCAGTGAAACACTTTTACCTTTCGCTTTGGCGGACAATAGTAATGAAAATTCCTCGTTAAACGAGGTTCTGTTTCTATTCAGGCAAAACCGATTAGGCCAGGTTGGATAGCATGTACATTCGGTCTTTGTTGAGCCTTCCATACCAATTGATATTGTTTTGCCATCATAGCCTATTGCTATCATTTCAATCTTGCCACTGTGCCAGTCAGCGTAAGCAAAACATGGCAAAAGTATGAATAAGTAAAACCATTTTTTCATGTATGGTGTCTCCTTAGGGCCACACAGTTATAGATAATTAATTTTAGTCTATATTATACTCAATTAAATGTTGGTAAGCCGCGATCTGAGCATCAATTTGGCCATAGTACCGGATAAAGAGTAACCAGTGAAGCATATGGAACAGATTGAGATTTTCGAGATCCCCAGCCCTTGCCGGGGTATTTGTGAGGTGAATAATCGGGGGTATTGCAAAGGGTGTTTTCGCAGTCGCGAAGAGCGCTTTCATTGGCATGCGCTGAGTGATCAGCAAAAGCGTAAGGTGATTGAGCTATGCGCGCAACGCCAAAAGCGTGTGATGGCCGCGAAGAAGCGTAGCGCAGAAGCCGAGCCGACGGACGCTCAACAGCAAGGGAATCAGGAAGACCTGTTTTAAATCTGGTACTTGGCTTTGAGCATAGCCACAGTGCCCTTTTTTGCCAAGTCATGTAATGCCTCTTCAAGGCGCGGGATTAGGGCTTTGTGCTTTATGTGTAAATAGTGATAAGTATCAATGGTTAGCAGCGTATCAATTTTAAATGTCTCCAGATCCATATCCGCCAGATGCTCTCGCAAGTGAAAGTCAACCACCAACGCTGCCTGTACTTTTCCCTGGGTAACCAGATTGAGTTGAGTGATATTGTTTTTTACCTCGATTAGCTGGCCATTAAAAGGCGTGCTATCCAGATACTGGTTTGATACCAGGTAACCGCTTTGAATGACCAGCGAGTCGAGCTGCTCAAAGGTACAACTTAAACAGCGGCTGAGTAACTGCAAGTTAAAAGTATACAAGGGAAAGCGTACTTGGAGTAAATTAGGGTAGGCCTGGGTCACGCCATGGATCCGCCCGAGTTGCCCGTCCAGAGCGCCATTATTGGCTGCGATAAGGGCGCTTTGGCGATTAAAATCAACGACCTCTAACTTATAACCAAGCTGCTGATAAGCGGTTTGCAATAACTCAATCACGTATCTCGCCTGAGGGGTGTCCGCTGGGCGATTAAAGTACAGTGTGCGGTTATCGGTTGCGACGCTGTGCGCGCTCAGGCAGCATAACAATAACAAACTAAAAATTCGCAATGGTTCTCCCTATAAAAATCGACCCACTTATTTTAGCTGTGGGGCTGCGGCACAAAGTAGCACGTCGGTAACATGCGTTGAGCGTGTACATGAACGGATACACCTTAGCGTAATTATGATACACTTTTTACAGAGATTGCTGTAACCAAATTTACTATGAGCTATAACCTGTGTAATTTATCGAGACAAGATAAATATCAAATTCAATTAGAGTACGAAGCGTCTTTTTGGGCTTATCAAATCAAACGCGGTAAGAATAGCCGTGAGGCCATTTATGATGCAATCAATCAGCGCCCCCTGTCAGAGCAGGCGATGTTGAAAGAAAAATTTGAGTTTTATCTGGGGCTGATGCTGGCATAGCCATGAAAGTAGTTGCTCAGGTATTACCGGCCATTCAAACACCCCTGGTGAATAAGTTTTATCAAGCCCACAAAGCCAGGGGTAAAGCGACGCGTCAGGATCAGAACTGGGTGCTTAAAGGCCCTGATATTGTTGCAGCGTGCAGAGTGCAGCACGTTACAGGGCATTGTTTTTTGTCTACCGTATTGGTTGCACCTGAGCAACGAGGCAAGGGGTTTGCAAAAGTTCTTTTGCATGCCGTGTTGGGGCAACAACAGGTTCCTTTGTACACCTTTGCTTATCGTCATTTGAGTGGGTTTTACGCAGGTCTGGGCTTTGCGGCGATTGACCCATTGGCGCTGCCTCAGGGACTGGCAGACAAGTATCATACCTATGTTGCACAAGGTCGGCAGATCTTGGCAATGCAATGTATTAACCCTGAGTAGAATCGACTATGTTGCGAATAATCCTCAGCTTTATCCTCGTTGTGCTCTCTTCTCTATCTTTGGCGCAGGTATCTCGTTTGTCTCCAGCAGAGGGCTTGTCGCAAAGCTATGTAAATACGCTATTAGTTGATGATAATGGGTACCTTTGGTTGGCAACCGAAGGCGGCCTGAATCGCTACGACGGATATCAGGTGTTAGAGGTCGGGGGGCCAAATCAGGACCTGAACAAAATGCAGATCGACCGCATTTATCAGGACGAAAATGGCATCATCTGGATAGCGTCGGGGCGCGCAGGCTTGTTTAGTTATGACCCCGAGAAAGATAGCTATCGTCGTTACACATCAGCACCGGAATCTGAAGAAGATTACTTTAAAAACAGTGTATTTCAAATGCTCAGCAAGAGTAAGCATGAGCTTTGGCTGGGCAGAGCACAAAATGTCGCGGTGATGGATACGCGTACAGGGAGCATCACTCAAGAGATAGTTTTGCCTGTTGAAGATCGTCAAATGGCAGTGCGCGGCTTACTCAAACATGGCAACCTATTGTTCATAGCATCCGCTGAACGCCTGTTTGTGTATAACACAGATACCGAACAGTTGCGTGCCATTACCCACCGCGATCAGATCACTCACCCTTTTCAGACCAATACCAAATCAATGTATCTGCTCGATGACGACACCTTGATTTTAGGGGCTGTAATTGGTATGTATCAGCTGGATATCAGTGCATTACGCCGTGACTTTGACGCCGAAGTGCCTTACCAAACCTTGATTGAAGAGCTCAATATTTGGCAAATTGAGCGTAATGGTACGCAGTTGTTACTGGGGACAGATCATGGTCTGATGCACTATGACATCGCCACTGGTGCAGTTCATCGTGATACAAGACTGGCCAGCAGCCATTATGCGGTTTCAGACAGCAGTGTTATTTACTTCATTCGGGATGATTTTGGTGGCATTTGGATCGCAACCAAAAAAGACGGCGCTTTTTACTTACCAGCCGAGTCGCAGGGGTTTGATAATGTACACCCGGGATCTGTACAAGGGCGCTTTTCGAAAGGCACGGTATGGGGCCTGGTCGAATACGATGGCTTTATCTGGGCTGGGACACGAGATGGACTGACCCGCTACGACCCACAAACCCGAACTTCCGAACAGTATTTAGCAGGCTTTTTGGGGGATGGTTTTTATCCCGAGTTTACTATCTTTGGTTTACTGAACTATCAGGACAAGTTATGGCTGAGCAGTAACCGTGGGCTGTTTATTTTCGAGCCTGAATCTGAGCAAATTTATCGGCCTCAGGCACAGGATGACACTGCCACAGGCGTGTTGTCCGGATTTGTCAAAGGGGCAGTGATTGTAGGGGATGGTCAGCTTTATCTGGTTGATGAAAAAACCGGGTTTTATGTGTTTGATATCAATGCTGGCACGCTCTCGAAATTGGGCGAAGAATTCGACCGGTTTGATCCTTTTCTGAGCTATGGTTTTTACAAGCCATTGAGTACACATCCTCAGGACCCAGTTTTTTACAGTGAAGGACGGTTGTTCCGGTATGACACGCAGGCACACCAGCTGGTAGAGATATACCAGGTGCCTAAAGCACATAAGCAAAGCGCGGTCGATTTGCTGAGCTATACCATAGATAAGCATAATGTGCTGTGGTTGTCGTTTGCCAGGCATGGTCTGGTGAGGCTTACCGCAGATGGTTACGAGTTGTTGCCTATGCCTAATGAGCAGCATACTGTCACCAATAATATCTTGTATGAAATGGTGCAAGATGATGTCGGCATGATCTGGATGTCGTCTCACCAGGGGATCTGGCGGCTGGACCCGGATAACTTTCATCTGCAGGGCTTCACTACGGCTGATGGCCTGATGAGCAATGAGTTTAACGGCGGGGCGTCAGTCAAGCTGTCGGATGGTCGCATTGGTTATGGCTCGCTACAGGGCTTTACGCTATTCGACCCCAAGGCGCATCGCCCGGCTAAATCCTTGCTAAATCGTGTCAATATCACTGATGTTGATCTGATGTCTCGGGATCTTCTGCCATCCGGGCTCAAGTCATTTTCTTACATCGAACTGAACCATGATGATATCGGGTTGGAAGTGTCGTTTTCGGCCATGGCGTTTACGCTGCAAGAGCGTATCGTTTATGAATATCAGCTCTCGGGTGAGCAGCGCATTCTGAGCCGTAATAGTAACCGGGTGGTTTTTCCTAAATTAAGCCCCGGCAATTATCGCCTCAAAGTGTGGGCGAAGGATCCCCTGACGGGAGATTATACCCCACCTGCTCAATTAGAGATTGTGGTGCATTACCCTATCTGGCGTGCGCCCTGGGCACTGTTTTGCTATGTCTTGCTGGCCGCCGCTTTATTCGCTTTTTGGGTGCACCGGAAAAATAAAGTGGCGGGTATGATCCTGGCTGCCCACCGTGAAACACAAAACAGTGAAACGCGCCTGAAGATGGCTCTGGAGGGCAGTAATTCGGGTGTCTGGGATTGGCAGTCTGGAAGCCAGTTTGTTTACCAGCCGCGGCTCGTGAGCGACCTGGGTTACAGCAATGAGAGCCTGGTATTGGATGAATATTTGGAGTTGATCCACCCACAGGATCGTGCCCTGTTCCGGATTGAGTGGCTGGAGTTTGTTTCAACCGAAAAAGGTTTTATTGACTGTACTTATCGTTTACGTCATGTCAATGGTCAATGGCGTTGGTACAAGGACTACGGGAAAGTAATGGCATGGCAGGATGGGGTGCCTGTGCAGGTTGCCGGGACGTATACCAACCTGACCCGGGAGCGGGTGTTCGAAGAGCGGGCAACTCTGTTTGGTGCGGCGTTTGAGCAAACTCGTGACTGGGTCATGATCTTTGACAAGCATTTGCGCATTCTTGCTTGCAACAAAGCACTGCAAAGTGCCTTCTCTGTTAGTGCCGCGCCTTCATCCAGTACCAGCGTCACTTTGGGTCTGGAGCGCGATATCAGGATGAAGTATCTGCGTGCGATCAGCAAACTAAAAGTCGATGACTTATATGTTGCCGAAGAAACTTTGCGACTGCCCAGCGGCGAAAAGCGTCAGGTACTGTTAAAAATCAGTGCGACGGAAGATAAGCATTATATTTTGGTGCTCACCGATATCACCAAGCAAAAGCGCACAGAGAAAGAACTCTATCAACTGGCTAACTATGATGCGTTGACTAAGCTGCCAAATAAAGTGTTATTCATGGATCGCGTACAGCATGCGATAGAGCAGGCGCATTTATCACGCCAACCTCTGGCGATTATCGCGATTAAGTTCAGTCGCTTGCAAAGGTTCGCGGATACCTATGGCAACGACTTCCTTGCGTTGGTTACGCAAAAGCTCGCAACCAACTTGCAGTGTTGTTTTCGGGAAGTGGATAGCCTGGCCATCGGTAACGAGCGGGATTTCTATATTCTGATGGAGCAGCTAACGGGCGTGGAACAGGTAATGCGGTATATTCATTGCCTGCTTGAGCGATTTGAAAAAGGGTTTGAGATTGAGCTGCAACAGGTGCATGTGAAAGCGAAGCTGGGAATTGCAATGTTCCCGGATGATGCCAGTGACGCCTTTGACCTCAATCAGGCCGCAGAGACAGCTCTCAATCATGCCAGACAGTCTCTGGTGACAGATTATCAATTCTATCACAGTGAGATCAATGAGCAGGTTCAGCGTGCTCTGGCTATTGAACAGGCGCTGTTAAAAGCTTATCAGGAAGAAGCGTTTCGTAATCATTATCAGCCCATTATTAATGCGACTCATATGTCGGTAGAAGGTTTTGAAGTCCTGCTACGCTGGCCACAAACGCCCAGTTATAGCATCGAGGAGCTCGCCCATACCGCAGAGCAGACGGGGATCATTACCCGGGTTATGTTGCAAACACTGGAGAGGGCACTGGTCGACCTGAAAGAGTGGCACACAACCCATCCAGATCTGTATATCTCGGTTAACTTATCGGCACTGGATTTTCAGTACGAAGAATTACTGGTCCGGATCACCGATATTCTGGCACGTAATGGTGTGGATGGTCGCCATCTGGTATTCGAAATCACCGAGTCAGTGATGATGGCAGATGCCGAGCAGGCAATTGTGCGTATGCATGAGCTCAGGGCGCTGGGCTGCCGACTTTATATGGATGACTTTGGGACTGGCTATTCATCACTGACATACCTTAAACAATATCCAGTCGATGCGCTTAAAATTGATCGCAGTTTTGTCAGCGACATTGGCTGCGACAAGGAACACGAAGTGATCATTCACTCCACCTTATCGCTTGCACACAGTCTGGGTAAGTATTGTGTTGCTGAAGGCGTAGAGCAAATGGAGCAGCTGTCTTTTCTGAGAATGCTTGGGTGCGAACGCTTCCAGGGCTATTTGTTCAGTAAAGCGCTGCCTGCGAGCGAAGCTGGAGCACTATTAAGGCGTAACTGGCATCAGGTATTTGCGCGCGCCAGCTAGTGACAGGCCTGCGTGATGCAGGCCTTTGTTTTGCTATAGCTTGCCGCCACAATGACGACAATAGTGGTTGTGTACGCGCTGGCTGGTCATCATTTTTATGGCCTGATTGGCTTCCGTTGCACTGAGCCCCAGTTCAATTCTGAGGGCTTCGAGATGTTCTTTTTCTTGCTCATCGACGACCCCATCGCTCAGTGAGTGCAGCACGGCTTCATTGAAGGCATCGCGACGTTTTCTCAGTTGGTCGGCAAAGCTGGACGCCAGCAGACCCGTAGGGATAGCGACCATTCCCATACTCAGTAAGGTGATCACTCCGCCAAAAAATCGCCCCAAAGGCGTGATGGGCACCACATCACCATATCCTACCGTGGTTAGTGTGGCCATTGCCCACCACATGGCTGCCGGTATCGAGCCAAATTTATCGGGCTGCACGTCATGTTCAATGAGATAGATGCCACACGACGCCACAATCAACACCAGTGACATAATAAAGAAAGCCGCCAGCAATGAACTGCTCTCTTCTCTGAATGCTGCTAACAATAGCTGCATTGCGCGCGAGTAGCGGGTCAGTTTGAAGATACGCAGCAAACGGAATACCCGTAAAAAACGCAGGTCAAAAGTGAAGAACACCATGAGTAACGTGGGGAGAATAGCCAGTAAATCGATAATGGCCAGTGGCGAGAACACATAACGCATACGTTTTTTCGTGTTGTTACCTGGCGTATGTTTAAATTCCAGTTTATCAACGCAGCACCACAGCCTGAGCAAGTACTCAATGGTGAAAATCGCCACCGACGTGACTTCGATGAAAAAGAACAGCCTGTGATAACGCGTAGCAAGCGCTGGCACAGACTCCAGTACTATGGCGATGACGTTGATAATGATGAGCGAGATCAGAAAGACATCAATGGCATGTCCGGCTTTCCTGAATCGCCCGCTGGCTTCCAGTAGCCCGGCGGTTTTTTGTCTGAGTGTCAGATCCATAGTTATCTTGTTAACCTTGCTATTAAGGGTTGTGCCGCGTTATTGTGCTGTGAGTGGCATTTTCATCACCACAGTGCCTTCTTCAAAGTCTCGGGTCACCGTGAATCCGAGCTTTTTCGCCAGCCCTATCATACCGGTGTTTTCTGGTAAGGTGATCCCTTCAATACACCCGACGCGTTGACGTTTACAGTAGTCGATAGCCGCTTCCATCAGTAGTTTGCCCAGGCCAAGGCCCTGGCAATCTGAACGCACGACCACAGCAAATTCGGCGAGTAAATTGTCTGGATCCATCAGCACCCGTGAAACACCCAGTGTCCGTTGTGCACTTTTATAGGGCTCGGTAATGATAAATGCCATTTCGCGGTCATAATCGATTTGCGTCATTTTAGCCAATTGCTCATGAGTAAACTGTGGCAATTCTCCGAAAAAGCGTCGGTATCTGTCTTCTTTACTCAGGGACTGGTCAAATTCCTGATGGTTGCGTTCATCCTCGGGGCGGATTGGCCTTAGCTGTGCCTGGGTGCCATTTTTCAGGGTAACCGATCGCTCCCATTCTTTTGGATAGGGTTTAATGGCTAATCGCTTGCGTCCTGGGAGCGGCTCGTAGCGTTGTAAAGCAATATTGGCATCGAGGATCAAAAAGTGCCCATCGGTCGCCAAAATGGGATTCAATTCTACAGCCTGAATGTCTGGCTGATCCACCACTAACTGGGAGACGCGGGTGAGCAGCGCGCAGAGACGATACTTATCTACTTCTCCGGTAACAGGCGCTCTTTCAGGACACCTTTATCATACGCTGCGGCTATCAGGTATTTAGCCAGGTTCATGTTTAATGGGGGTAGGGCAACGGCCGCCTGATTGAAGTTAAATCCGGTGCCAGCTTCACCAAGTAATATAACCGGTCCTACATCGGGCTCGGTTTTGACTGCAATACGTAATTCCTGACTGCCTGCCCTGGGCGCCATTTTTTGCAAAGAGAACCCTTCAATAATAGCGTCTGGGTAGGCTTGTTTGATACGCAGGAGTATAGCAAAAGCACTTTGTTCTACTTCATCGCCATCATTTAGGTTGAGCACCACGCCGCCGACCTCAGATTTTGACGGGATAGACGGGCTGATCAATTTGAGTGCGACAGGAAAACCGAGTATTTGTGCCTGCTCTTTGGCTTCACTGGGAGTCAGTGCTATGTCGGTATCTATGCATTCCATGCCGTAATGGCAGAGGATCTGGCTGGCCTGGTGGGTCGATAATTGCGTGAGTGATTGATCAAGATAGCTGTCAATCTGCGCTTTTGCACTGTGGCTGTGGATCAGTTCATCCTGACTGATGGATTCCGGGGTTTGCGTTAGGTGCTTCTGGTTACGCCGGTAGCTGATCAGGTGCATAAAAGCCCCGACGGCGCCCTCTGGTGTGCGGTACGTCGGAATGCTGTGCTCGGCGCAGACATCACGGGCCTCCCAGGCAGCTTCCTCTCCCATAAAGTTGGTCATCACAAAGGGGCGAGCCATTTTAGGTAACGTACTCAGGGTTTGCGCTATGATCTGGGCATACGCTTCACTGGGGGCCAGGGCAGATGGCGTATGAATGATGAGTAAGTTCTTCACTTCTTCCGCTTTGAGTAAAATCTCCAGTGCCTGCTGATAGCGGTGAGGCGCTGAGTCGCCGAAAATATCAACCGGGTTTGCAGTGTGATTTGACTGTGGGATCACGGCATTGAGTGCAGCGATGGTTTTGTCACTGAGCTCGGCGAGTTTGCCGCTGCGTTGTAACAAGGTATCTACGGCCATAATACCTGGGCCACCGCCATTGGTGAGTATAGTGAGGTGCTCAACTTGTAATAGCTTAGGGTGCAGCGCCAGCGTTTGTGTAGCTGCAAATAGTTCTCGCAGATCGGTAACCCTAAGCATACCTGCGCGCTGGAACATGGCATCGTACACTGCATCGTCTGAGGTTGACCCGCCTGTATGGATCACAGCTGCCTCAGCACCTGCCTGAGTACGGCCGGTTTTGATAGCTATGACGGGCTTACTAAATGCGGCAGCTCTTGCTGCGGAGATAAAGCGACGTACATCTTTGATGTTATCGATATACAGCAAAATTGCTTTCGTTTTGGCATCCCGACCGAATAGATCCAGTAATTCGTCGAAGTCGATATCCAAGCTGTCGCCCAGAGAGATAAAATAGGAAAACCCGATGTGTTTGCTTTTTGCCCAGTCCAGTATGGTGGAGCAGACCGCGGCAGATTGGGAGATAAAGGCCAGTTTGCCTGCATCAGCGGTGGTATGAGAAAAACTGGCGTTTAGCCCCAGGTGAGGGAGTAGCATACCCAGGCTGTTGGAGCCTAGCAGTGTGATTTGCTTGTCTCTGGCAAGTGTCTGTAAGCGTTGTTTTTGCTCGTTGTCGAGCCCCGCAGCCACAACAATGGCATTTTTACACCCGCGCTCCGATAGCTCGGTTAAAATCTGTATTAGTGTCGCCTTATTGGTGCAGATAACGGCCAGATCAGGTACCTGAGGGAGATCGGCAATGGTTGGGTAGGCCAATACCCCCTGAACGGCAGCGTATTTTGGTGTAACAGGCATAATGGGGCCCTTAAACCCGCCGTGCAGCAAATTGCGCATCACCACGTTCCCGGCTCGGCCCGGGTTGCTGGAGGCACCAATAACGGCCACCGAGCGGGGGTTAAAAAACTGGTTGATCCGCTTTATACTCATACTAACTCCTTGACTTGCCGGACTAAGGGCGGTTAACAGCTAAATACTAATCGCTTTAGCTGCAGGTTGCGAGTCAAAGCAGGAGTTGTTTTGATCTCAGTACAGTTTGTTGGTGCACAGTGTTGGGCAAACATACATTGTTAAGCTTGTGTGGTCAGCGTTTTTTATTCAGCCACTTGCCCATAGCAGCATCATAAGCATCCGAGATAGCTGTTTTGTCGCAGGTGCTGCTTGCGGTAAGCCAGTTTTTAGCAAACCCTTCAGGTGGTGGGTTGTTTGGGTCACCCTGAACCTCTTTGTAACACCGGTCTCCTTCTCGATATTCCGTGAAAATGTGGTTTTTCGATTCAATCTGTCGCAGAGGTTGGTTCAAGGTTTGATGTGACTTAGGTACGCCGAGGCGTTTTGGCTGGGTATTACTGCGTGGTGTCTGACGTATCACAGGCTGATTTAGCATTTGCTGGCGCAGACGTGACAGGCCCAGAGCTGGATCGATACGTTTATAGGGTTTGTTGACATGTGCTTTGGTTTGTTGAACCTGTGGCTGAGGGTCAGTGTGAGTCGTGGGGGTAGTCTTGGTAGAGATGATATGTGATTCGGCCTGTTTTGTTTCGGGCACTGGCTGCACCGAGGCTATCTGCTGCTCAGATGCCTGTATGGGCTCAGTGGGTGGCTGTGATGGTTGCTCGGTATCCCTGGGGTCCTGTGTGCGTTCAGGCGGTGAGACGATCAAGTAGGTTTTAATGCTTGGTTGAGGCGTGCGGACAGGTGCCACAACTGTTTGTTGAGCCAGCAGCCATAGTAATATTGAGTGACAGGCAACGGAAATGACAATTGCACTGAGCCATGAACGCATCACTTTTCCTTAGTGTTTTGATTTTCTTATTTTGTTTTTCTATCCAAAACATACGTATGACTCAGGCTAGGGGTTAAAAGTTCAGTTGCATTAATTCTTTGGCAATGAGCTTGAGTAAGCGGGTTTCTCTGAGCAGAGATTGTCCTTGCTTATCGCTATTTGCCAGTACGGCTTCATTGTGGGCAATGGCTTCGGTGATCTCCACCCATTGTGGTTGCATACCATTGCTAACTTCATAATGCTCCATTTCTGGCTCATCAAATTCCCCGCAAATTTCACACTGATAGCAGTGCGAAACTATGTGTACATTGTCATAATCGGGCTTGTACCAGTGCTGATATTCTTCGTATATACCAAAGGGCGCGATGTTGGTTACAGAGCGGGCACCGGTTTCTTCTTTGACCTCGCGTACCAGCGCGTCTGTGAGAGACTCTCCTTCGTCAACCCCACCACCGGGTAAGGTGTAATCATCATAGCGCTGGGTGTAGAGCAACAAGATTTGCGATTGACGGGTAATAATGGCTCGTGTTGCAGGCCGGGTGAAACTGGTACCAGGTAAAGGCACAGCTGGGGCTGGATTAAGAACGCGCATGGCAGAGTCCCGAAAAAGCGCTGAGTCTACCACATTTCGATTCAGACAGCAGCGCCCGAGCGGAACCCCGTCGGGCGCGTATCTGTTAATAGGGCAATGGATACGCTTTTAGCACCGTATCAATTTCGGCCAACGCCTCTGGTGGCAGAGTCAAATCAAAGGCTTTGATATTTTCCTTTAACTGCGTCATCGTTGTTGCGCCTATGATGGTAGACGTCACGCCATCGACCTGGTCGCACCAGGCCAGTGCGAGCTGAGATGCGGTGATGTTGTGCTCTTTGGCAATCTCGACGTAGGCCGCCGTGGCTTCTTGTGCAAACTGAGTGTCCCGGAATAAGCCGTTGCGTTGGATCAAGGTCCAGCGCGATCCCTCTGGTCGTGCACCTCCCAGGTACTTACCTGACAAAGCGCCTCCGGCAAGTGGCGACCAGGGCAGATAGGCGATGTCTTCATGGACACAGTTTTCTATGATGTAAGGCCAGTCTTTAGCATGTAACAGATTGAACTCATTCTGAATTGATACCGGTCTTGGCAATTGGTGTTGATGCGCCAGTTGCAAGTAGGTGTTTATGCCCCAGGGTGTGTCATTGGACAGTCCCCAGTGACGAATTTTACCTGCGTCCATACACTGTTTGAGTGCACCCAGTATCTCTAACATTTCTGTTTTGTGCTGTTCCGTTGATACATCACTGAAAGTGATCATGCCGGGCCAGTGTTTAGAGAAATGGGGGGAAGTCCGATTTGGCCAATGTAGCTGGTATACATCAATGTAATCGGTATGCAGTCGCTTAAGGGAAGCATCGACAGCGGCGACAATGGCTTCGGCCGTGATGGGGGCACCGCCACGGATCCAGGCTAGCCCTGAACCGGCTATTTTAGTGGCGATGACCATATCCTGACGCTTTTCAGGGTGGCGACGTAACCAGTCCCCGATAATTTCCTCGGTCTTACCATAGGTTTCAGGTGACGGAGGAACGGCATACATCTCGGCAGTGTCGATAAAGTTAACACCCTGTGCAAGTGCATAATTGATTTGCTCATCGGCGTCATGCTGATTATTTTGCACGCCCCATGTCATGCTGCCCAGACAGACACGTGATACCTCTAAATTGGAATGACCCAGGTGGCTGTACTTCATAAATGCTCCTTGTGTTAAATAGGTCTGGCGGCTCAGTTTAGTTATGCACTGATACGCGGCCATTGTCTGACCAGTTTAGAGTATTTGGCCATAAAATACAGGTGAGACGCGATGACAAAAAACACACAATCATATTGCCATACTGAATTTCTTTGCCCATAATGACTGTATAAATAACCAGTTGTTAAGTTCATGCGTAAGTTTATCCATGTTGATATGGACTGCTTTTATGCTGCCGTAGAGATGCGCGATAACCCAGCGCTGGCCAATGTGCCGATTGCGATTGGCGGGAATAGCCACCGTGGCGTGTTATCAACGGCCAATTACATCGCGCGCCAGTATGGTGTGCGCTCTGCCATGTCTAACTACAAGGCTAAGCAGCTGTGCCCTGAGCTGGTGATTGTGCCCGGCAGGATGGCGGTTTACAAAGCGGTGTCTGCGCAGATCCGCACGATTTTTGCCCGTTACACAGACCTAATAGAACCACTCTCCTTGGACGAAGCGTATCTGGACGTTACGGAGTGCACTTTGTGTCAGGGCAGCGCAACGTTAATTGCGCAGCAGATCCGCAACGATATCTATCAAGAAACGGGCCTGACTGCTTCTGCGGGCATTGCGCCCATTAAATTCCTGGCCAAAATCGCCAGCGACGAAAATAAACCGAACGGCCAGTATGTGATCACCCCTGACGACGTGGATGTGTTTATTGACACTTTGCCGCTGAAAAAAATCCCCGGCGTGGGCAAAGTGACACATGAAAAACTGCTGGCAATGGGATTGCAGTATGGCCGCGACGTTAAGGCCAGCAGCAGAACTCAGATGACAGAGCGGTTTGGTAAATTCGGAGATGTACTTTGGCGGCGTTGTCAGGGCATTGATGAGCGTAAAGTGGAAACTGAACGTATTCGTAAATCGGTCGGTGTTGAAACCACGTTTGAAAAAGACATACAAGATCTGGATGCACTTAAGGACGTGCTTCGCGAGCGGCTGCTTCCTGAATTGCAGCGGCGTGCTGAGCCCTATCGCGGCACGCGGACCTTTAACAAACTGGGGGTTAAAGTGAAGTTTTATGATTTTACGCAAACCACCAAAGAGTGTCAGTATCATGAGATTGATGAAGGGGTGCTGTTCACTTTGCTGGAGCAGGCCGTTGAGCGCTTTGGCAGTAAACCGGTCAGATTGATAGGGATACAGCTGGGGTTAGGTGAAGTGGCATCCGGTCAGGCTCAGTTGGGCCTGTTTGATGTTCAGACCTTCGACTAAAAGATAACAATGACAAGGCTCTGTGATCACACGGCGGTGTGCTAGGGTATAGCCTATCCGGCTAAATTCAGACTTATTTAGCGCAATACAATCTCGATAGCACATAGCGGATCACCTGACGACCAGATACTGTCTGAGTCGCTGGCTTTGCCGCGTACTGCAATATGGCTGAATTGCACGGGCAATAACACACTGATATTTAGCGGACATCAAGAACAACAACAGGACAACAGGGGGAATACAATGCAGTCAATCATGATCGTGCTGTTTGGCATACTTGGTATGCTGTTTGGCTGGTTTGTCTATTCAAAATTCATCGCCGAAAAAATATTTAAAATGGACGATAAGTTCGTTACACCGGCGCATGAGTTAAATGACGGGGTAGACTATGTACCGACTAACAAAGTGGTGCTCTGGGGGCATCATTTTACATCCGTAGCAGGGGCCGCACCTATTGTTGGCCCAGCCATTGCTGTCTACTGGGGTTGGGTCCCCGCGGTTTTATGGGTGGTGTTTGGTACCATCTTTTTTGCGGGTGTGCATGATATGGGCGCACTTTGGGCTAGTGCGCGTCACAAAGGCAAGTCGATGGGGGCGCTGTCAGAAACTGTTATAGGTACACGCACGCGTTCATTGTTTATGATTGTGGTTTTCCTGGTACTGCTGATGGTGAATGCCGTATTTGGGGTCGTTATCGCCAATTCCTTTGTGGCTAACCCCAGTGCTGTGTTCCCTGCTTGGGCCGCCATTTTGGTGGCGCTGGTGATTGGCCAGTTACTTAAACGTCAGGTGCCACTGGTACCCTTATGTGTGATTGGGGTCGCCATTCTTTACGCCAGCATTTACGTGGGGTCGGGTATGCCACTGGCGTTGCCCAGCGAATTGTTCGGGTTGGCCGATAAAGCCAATTGGATTATTATTCTGTTTATTTACGCGGCTGTGGCGTCTTTATTACCTGTCTGGATGTTGTTACAACCGCGCGATTTTATTAATGGCATGCAGCTACTGGTAGGGCTGGTATTGCTGTATGGTGCGGTATTTGTGGTGATGCCGGATATCACGGCACCCGCTTTTAATACGCAAACCGCGATTGATACGCCAAGCATCATTCCTTTATTGTTTGTTACCATCGCGTGTGGTGCCGTTTCCGGCTTCCATGGCATTGTATCCTCTGGTACCAGCTCGAAACAGCTGGATAAAGAAACCGATGGCCGCTTTGTCGGTTACCTGGGGGCCGTGGGCGAGGGCTCATTGGCATTGATCACGCTGGTGGCCGTGAGCGGCGTCATGCTGGCAGTGTCACCTGAGGAATGGCACGAAATTTACAGTCACCTCGGCGCGGGCAGTGTCGGTGCATTTATCCAGGGCGGGGCTAACCTGATCAGCAATGGTTGGGGGCTGTCGGTAGAGATCGCATCAACTCTGCTTGCGGTCATGGTGGTGTTGTTTGCCGGTACTACCATGGATTCTGGTGTGCGTTTGCAGCGTTATATTATTCAGGAATGGGGTGAAATTTATCAACTCAATGCCCTGAAAAACGGTGTGCTTGCAACCCTGGTGGCAGTAGGCTGCTGTTTACTGCTGGCATTTGGTGCAGGTGGTGCGTCGGGCAGCGGCGGTATGATCATCTGGCCTTTGTTTGGTTCGACCAACCAAATTCTTGCCAGCCTGACCTTGCTGGTGATCTCTGTGTATCTGATGAAGCTTGGGCGTCCGGCAAAATTCACGCTGATCCCGATGATGTTTGTGATTCTGATGGCCTTTTTTGCCGGGCTGATCAAGCTGGGTGAGTACTATGAGCAGGGTAACTGGTTGCTGGTAGGTCTGGACATAGTGGTTCTGGTTGTCAGTGTATTGGTGATGCTGGAAGCCTGGTCTGTGGTCAGTAAGCTCAAATTACAAAAAGACAGCGGCGCAATATCACAGTCGGATTAACGATTACTTTGCGGCTTAACAGGGCGTGTCAGTGTGTCATACGCTGACGCGCGTTCTGTTATGTCCCGGCAATTACCCCTATGGTATTGGCTCTTGCGGACAAATAACCGATAATCAGCCCAGCATTTTAATAACCAAGGGCTGATTATATGTCTTTTCCTCTCGCTCTGCCGGTCAGTGACTGGCAAGTTCAGGACGCCGATGCTGTTATCGTCGTCACCTCCGATGTGTCAGATCTTTCTGTTGCGGCATTAAACAGTGCGGTCGCCCCTTATCTTGCGGTTGACGCACGATTACACAGCAAAGCCAGCTTACTGCTGGCTGAAGGTGTACCTGGCAAGCGCCTGATCGTGTCACCAACAGGCCCGCTTAACCGTGACTATGATGACGTGCGACGCTTTTTTGAAGCGGGTAAAGCCGCTGTGCTGGAAGCCAAAGCAGCCGGTGCAGTTAAGCCGGTATTGATGGTGGCTGGGGTACCTGGCGATGCGCGTTATCAGAATGCTCTTGAAGTGGCTTACCTGGGAGCGTGTCAGGCGTTGTGGCAACCTCTGGAAGCCCGTGAATATCGTGGACCAGCGATCGAACCTGTTGAATCTATTGCTCTGTTGGGGGCTTCTGAAGAGCAATGTCGTCAGTTAAACGCTATGGCAGCGGGTCAGTATGCAGCCCGAGACTTGTGTGGTACGGAGCCGGAGCGCATGGCACCCCCTAAGTTTGCAGATTACTGTGTTGAGCTATTTAAGGACACATGTGTCAGCGTTGAAGTCGTGTCAGACCCGGCTACCATAGACAAAGACTACCCGATGCTGGGCACCGTTGCGCGCGCATCTTATGCGGTAGAGCGTCACCACCCGCGTGTTGTTAAGCTCGTCTATACACCACAAGGAGACATTGAGCGCACCTTGATGTTTGTTGGTAAGGGCCTGGTTTATGACACAGGTGGTGCCGATCTGAAAGTTGGCGGGTTTATGGCGGGCATGAGCCGTGACAAAGGTGGCGCTGCCTCAGTCGCCGGCTTTATGAAGTCCGTTGCAGACTTTCAACCTAAAGGCGTAAAAGTGATCGCGTACCTGGCTGTGGTGCGTAACTCGATTGGCTCTGATTGTTTCGTCCCGGATGAAATCATCACCACGCGTGAAGGCGTGAAAGTGCGCATTGGTAACACGGATGCGGAAGGCCGTCTGGCAATGGGAGATTTGTTGAGTGAGCTTAAAGATATGGCCACTGAGGAAGTGAATCCTGAGCTGTTTACGGTGGCTACACTAACCGGACACGCCGCCCGAGCGATGGGGCCTTACAGTGCTTATGTTGAAAACGGCCCGGCGCGTGCACAAAAGGTATCTCGTCAGCTTGCTGATATCGGTGATCTGTGGGCTGACTGTGCTGAGGTATCGCGCAGTCGTCGTGAAGATTACGATTTCGTGCAGCCACGTACTCTGGCGGATGATGTTTTGTCGAGCAATAACGCTCCGTCGGCAGTGACTGCGCGTGGTCACCAGTTCCCAATGGCCTTCCTGGCTATTGTTGGTGGACTGGACAAGCACGGCTGTGAGTCTGACTTACCACTGCCTTATGTCCACATGGACATCGCGGGCAGTGGTGTTGAGGGAGGTGACTGGCAACATGGTAAGCCAACAGCCGCCACTGTCAGCAGTTTGTTTGTGCGCTACTGTCTTTAAACTTTAAAACCTTCCACAATCTGGGCAAGCTGATGGCTTGCCTGTTTCAGCTCTTTGCTAGCCTGAGACAAGGTTTGGGTAGTGTCGAGTGAATGATGGGTTGCGTCTGACAGGTCGCTAATACGCACATTCACATCGGCAGCTGCACTGCTTTGTTCATCCGTCGCACGCGCGATCAGGCCGTTCATTTCCAGAATGACGGTGATCAGACGCTCAATTTCACTCAATGCCTGCTCAGCCTCGTGGACCTGACTCACGGTATTGGCAGAAAGACGTTGACTGTTTTGCACGGCATCAACAGCGGCCTGAGCGCCTTTTTGTAACTTTTCAATCATGGTCTGGATCTCATCGGTACTTTGTCCGGTGCGACTTGCTAGTGTACGTACTTCGTCTGCCACGACTGCAAACCCCCGACCTTGCTCTCCGGCTCGGGCAGCTTCGATGGCGGCATTCAGTGCGAGTAGGTTGGTCTGCTCCGAAATACCCCGGATCACGTCCAGCACTGAGCCAATATGCTGGCTCTCTTCTGCCAGTGCCTGCGTCACCACACTGACCTCTTCAATGGTGTCTGATAGCGTACCTATGGCACTGATGGTGGCACTGATGGTGGTTTTACCGGTTTCACTGGTGCGCATTGCATCTCCGGCTGCCTGCTCTGCAGCCTCAGCATGTTGGCTGATCTCTTTGATTTGGGCACTCATTTGCTCAACGGCTGTTGCGACCTGGCGACTGCTGTCATTCTGACGTTCAATGTATTCCAGGTTTACCTCACCCGTGTCATCTACGCGATCGGCCAGTGCTTCTACTTCTGCGGCGTTGCCCGCGACCGAGGTGATCGAGCGGCGCATTTTACTTGTATAGGCATTAAAAAAACGAGACAGGCGTGAGATCTCATCACGGCCATGCTCATCAAGTTGCTGTGTCAGGTCGCCCTCACCCTGAGAAATGTCTCGCATCATGTTGGCAGCTGCACGCATCGGTTGTAACACGCTATTGCCGATGATAAAGCTTAGAATTATCAGCACGATGAGCAGTGCGACGATATTAAACAGCATCTGATTGCGCAGTTGAGCAAATTGCTCGTCGATATTATCAAGATACACACCAGAGCCTAAGATCCACTGCCACGGAGCAAAGCCTTTTACATAAGAAATCTTGTCGACGGGTGCAGACTTGCCGGGTTTGGGCCATTTGTAAGGCACAAAGCCATCTCCCTGACTATTAACAACGGCCACCATTTCCTGAAACAGCGCAACTCCGTCTGGGTCTTTACTATCACGTAGTGACTGGCCATTGAGTTGGGGTTTAAATGGGTGCATCACCATGCGAGGGTAATGATCATTGACCCAAAAGTAATTGTTTTCATCGTATCTGAGGTCTTTCAGTGCGCTCAGAGCGGCGTTTTTGGCCTGACTTTCGCTGAGTGTACCGATGAGCTGTGCCTGATGAAAGTGGGCGATCAGGCTATGGGCTGTTTCTACCAGGTTCTTGGTTTTTTCGTATTGCTGTTCACTCAATGCCTGATATTGCTGCTGCAAATTCATTATGCCCAGTGCGCTCAGGCCAAGCACGACGACGCACACCAACATCGCAAGGCGGCCAAATATGGTGAACTGTCTTAAAAATGCCATAGCACCTACTCCTTTTTAAAGCACAAGATTGTGCACTGAATCAGCTATGATTGCGTATTCTGCAACAAGGTCAGAGGTAAAACTTGTTCTAAATCAAGTGAATAATATATTTACAGTGGAAAGCTTAAGGCAATTAGCTATTTGTCGAATAGTGACAGAGGGTGTTTGTGCGTATAAGTGACACGGGCCAGCGATGGCCCGTGTTTGAGTGTTACTTCACGTCAAAGTGACGATTAAAGAAGTTGGTGATGGTCTGATGCAGATGCGTCTGCACTTTTTTACCACGCAGGCTGTGCTTAGAGCCCGGATAGGTCATCATTTCAAAAGGCTTTGCTTCATCTTGTAATTGTTTGAACAGCTTCGTGGCATGAGTAAACAACACGTTGTCATCCGCCATCCCGTGATAGATCATCAGCGGGCCTTTCAGACCGTCTGTGTAGGGGAATACCGCGCTTTGCTCGTAGCCTTTCGCATTGGTTTGTGGATGTCCCAGGTAACGTTCAGTGTAATGCGTGTCATACAGTGCCCAGTCTGTTACTGGCGCGCCAGACACGCCCGCCGTAAAGTAATCACCTGCTTTAAACATAGTCATCAGTGCCATATAACCGCCATAACTGTGGCCATAAATCCCGATGCGTGACGGGTCGACATAATCCAGTGTGCGTAAAAATTCCACACCACGGATCTGATCGGCGACTTCCACTTCACCTAAGTGCTTGTAAATGGGGTCTTCAAAGCGTTTGCCTCGATTGTATGAACCACGGTTGTCCAGCTGGAAGACGATGTAACCTTGCTGCACCATATACTGGAAATAAAGGTTTTTACTGCGCCAGCTATTGGTAACACGTTGGGCATGCGGACCACCATAAACATTGACGATCACAGGGTATTTTTTGCCTTTTTTAAGCTGTTTAGGCTTAAACAAACGGTAGTGCATCAATTGCCCATCTTCCGCTTTCAAAGTGCCATACTCTGGTGTCGACAAATCATTCAGGAAAGGCGTCAGCGGATGTTGATCATCGAGCTTATTTTGTTCCAGCCAGGTAATGAATTCGCCATTGGCTTTACGCAATGAAACCGATGTAGGTTGATTTACGGACGATTTACTGTCGATAAAAGTGCGATTGTCTTCCGCCATTACCACTTTGTGATAGGCACCGGCTTCTGTGATCCGCTCAATGTTGCCTTTTTTGAACAATGGGACTGCATACAGATGGCTTTCCAGCGGGGTATCTTTGCGACCAGAGAAGTAGACCAGGCCCTTTTTCTCATCCACGCCCTGAAGCTTTTCGACAATCCAGTCGCCCTGAGTAAGCTGACGAACCAGTTGGCCACTGGTGCGGTACAAATACAGATGCTTATAGCCATCGCGCTCTGAGGCCCAGATAAAGTGCTTTTTGTCTTTTAAAAAGTGCAGATCAAAATGCAGATTGATCCAGGTGTCGCTGGTCTCTGTCAGGGCGACGCGTTGTTGCTTGCTGTCGGCGTTGTAAAATCTCAATTCCAGCTTTTGTTGAGCGCGGTTTTGCCACTGATATGACAAGGTGGTGTCGTCTTCCAGCCATTTCGCTCGGGCAATGTAGATGTCTTTTTCTTTACCCAGGTCAATCCAGTTCACTTTCTGATCATTCAGGGTGACTACACCCAGATCGATGCGGACATTATCCGTGCCAGTAAACGGGTAGCGTTGGTTAAACAGTTTGACTTCATCGGCATAAATTTCGTTGCGGATGGCTTCTTGTACCGGACTTTCGTCGATGCGGGTGAAGGCAATTTTGCTTTCATCTCCGGCCCACCAGTAGCCTGTCATACGACTCATTTCTTCCTGTGCAACGAACTCTGCCATGCCATTTTTAATCACGCCACCACCGTCTTTGCTCAGGCGGATCTCTTTGCCGGTTGCCAGCTCCAGAGCATACAGGTCTTGCTCTCGTATAAAGGACACATAGTTGCCTTTAGGAGAGAAACGGGCATCGGTTTCAAAGGCTTCAGTATCGGTCAGCTTGCGGCTTTTACCTGAGCTGAGCTCATAATAGTAAAGGTCACCATTGAGTGGGAAGAGCAGTGCTTTACCATCTTTAGACCATTTGTATTCGAGGATCCCGCGACCAAAGATACGTTGCCTTTCACGGCGCGCCTTTTCTTCGTCTGACAAGGTTTCAGGGCCAGAGAATAAGGCCTGGGAATCGACCAGCAGACGATTTGTGTCGGCCTTAATATTGTATTCCCATAGATCGTAGCGGTTGTAGTCGTCTACTTTGCCCTGCAGGTAGGTTACCCGAGTACCATCGGGTGAAAACTTAAGGTTAACAGGGGCCTTACCTGCCAATGAGGGGTCATCGAAAATACGTTCCAGCGTCAGCGGCTGGGCCACAGTAAACTGGCTGGTGGCCAGCAAACCGGTGGCAAGCGCGGCATAAGATAGCAAATTGCGCACAGAGTCACCTTTATAATTGTGTAATGTTGGATTGAACACCCGATGTTAAAGACTGTAAATCCTGATGGCAAACAAATCCGATGGGTGTGGTGGCAGACAAAACGTTGTCGTATCGGGTCGATTTTATGTGGCAAGTTAGTTACAGTGAGCTCATCAATAATGAACTTAAAAAGACCAATGAGTACATTTCAACTGGCGCCGGAACTGGTGCGTGATTGTATTGAACTGGCCGACTGGCCATTGTGTAAATTGCTATTACTGAACGACAGTCAGTATCCCTGGTTTATACTGGTGCCACGTGTATCAGGCATGCGTGAGATCATTGATCTCAGTGCTGAGCAGCAACAACTGTTTTGGCAGGAGTCTGCCCAGTTAAGTCACTTAATTAAAGCCGTTTTTAACCCGCACAAATTGAATGTGGCCGCCCTTGGAAACATGGTGCCTCAGCTGCACGTTCATCATATTGCGCGTTTTGAGCATGATGCAGCCTGGCCAAAGCCTGTGTGGGGGTTGTTACCACCCATCCCTTATAGTGACCAGCAAATTGCCGAAATAAAACAGGCGCTGGATATTTAGCGCCTGTTTATCTGCCTAAATGTGGATTGGGATATTATAGTCCCAGTACCGCTTTACCTTGCTTAAACGTCACATCAACCGGAATGTTAGCTGCCGCCAGTTTGTCCAGATCGGCCTGAAGTTCCTCTTTGATGTCGCCATGGGTGGCCAGTAACTGATCGACTTGTTGGTAGTCACCATCACCTTGCAGTGTCAGGATCAGGTTAGACAGCTTTTCCATGGCAGCGCCCATTTTCTCCAAATCCACAGCATAAAGGCCATCCGCATTTTTTGAAAATGCGCCTTCCTGTTTGAAGAAATTAAACCGGATCATGTTGGCTTTACCATGGGCGCTGGATGCGCCAAAGCGCACAGAGCGGAAAATTCCGGCCATGAAGGTGACATAATAGTCTTCCAGCGTACCTTCGGTGATCTCGCCTTTTTTCAGCAGTTGTTCAACCATATACAGACCCAGGATATCGGCTTTGCCTTCTTCCAGGGCGCTGGCATGCTCTTGTAGTGACTGACGCACAGTGCCTTTACCCGTAATGGTATTTTTAATGCCCAGGCCATGCGCTACTTCGTGGAACATGGTGTTGGCAAAAAAGGCATCAAAGGTAATATGTTTACGTTGTGCCGGGACAATCAACTGTTCAGCAATGGGCACCAGGATCTTGTCGAACTTGGCCTGCATCGCATTTTTCAGCTGCAGACGACGCGTGCCCTTTTGGAGCTGAACTTCTTCATCGTTCGGCAAGTTAATGGCAATGGTTTTACTGCCGGCATTAGAGTGGCCGGCATAGTAAATGACGTCATACGCATTGAGGTCGGCATCTGAACCTGGCACTTCTTGCTTGTACTTTTCATCGACTGGTAATCCCTGCTGCAGTTCAGGCAGGAAAGCGGCAAATTTTGCCAGACGTTCACTCCAGGCCATGTCTTTGACAAGGACATAAGATTCGAACGCAGTACGATAACCAAAGAGCTGATCTTCGTAGGTTTCGATGGGACCAATCACCACATCGATGGAGTTATTTTTCATGTCCATCCAGGCGAAGTCAGAGGTTTGGTAACTATTATTTACCAGCGCGTCTGCACGTAAATTTAAGTATTTGGAAAATTGTTTATCCACTGCCAGTTTGCTGGCATCGCGCAATAGCTGAGCTGCCGTGTTTAATTCGTTCTGGTAGGCTTCGGAGTAGGGGACACTATATAGCTGGCCTTGTGCATCTCGTTTTATTAAAGAGTACAAACCTGCTTTGTCTTTTACGTCCGTCTGATTAAGTTCGGATTTACTGATGTCTCCAGGGTAGAACTCAGCGCCGGGTGCTTTGGCGTTAAAGCCACTCAGGAATACTTTGTCACCATTTAGGCGGTCCCAGGGACCATAGTTAATATCAGCGAACTGGCGTACCTTCGGGTCCTGAATATTGGCCAGAAACTCCATTTTATTCATGCCAAATGCTTGTTTCCAAAAAAGATCATCCATGATTTTAGACGCATCAATCAATAACCCCAGCATTTTTTTCTGGTTGTCATTGAGGTGTGACAGGTCGCTATTCAGGGTGACCTGGGTATAGATATCCAGTCGCTCTGGCGACAGGTCTTGTAGCTGATAGCCGCTGTGTGTCGTGCTCTGTTGTGCTTGACTTTCAGTCTTGGGTTGCTGTGGCTCAGAACAGCCGCTGAGTAGCATGCCACAAGCCAGCATGACCGCCGTGGATAAGAGTGCGCGTTTCATCATTTTTCCTTCATTTGGAGTGTTAGTCGGACCTTTACTGCATAGAGGCCGCTCGGAACATAGCAGCCTGCAGGGATCCGTATTATTATTTCGGTGCTATACCTTACATGAATTGACTGCAACTTGCTGCTGTTGCGGCACAAAGTCGCTGAATATTTTATTTTACTCAGCGCGTTGGAATTTTTTGTCTATCACGAATAATTTTTATACTTTTCTTAACTTACTCTTTAAGTTAGACAATACTAGTAACATGAACAGCACATTGCCCAGCGCCACAGGCAGTTGCTGCGCTCCAGAGGCCAATAAATTCGAGGATTGAACCAATATGTCTACTGAAAATGCCTTGTTGACGATTCTGATTGATAAAATAAACAATGATACCCTGGTACTACCTACCTTGCCTGAAATTGCTGTAAGGGTCCGGCAGGCTGCGGATGACCCGGAAGTTAATTTGATGCAAATGTCCGAGGTGATTTCTCATGATCCCGCATTGGCGGCACGTATGATTAAAGTGGCCAACAGTGCATTTCTGGGCCGTACTGTAAAAGTTAACACTCTTAATCAGGCCGTCACCCGGATAGGTTTGCGTCAGGTCAAAAATGTCGCCACAGCAATGGCGATGGAGCAGCTGTTTGTTTCGCAAAATAAGCTCATCAAAACGTATATGGATAAAGCTTGGCAGAAGACGCTGAAAGTGGCCTGTCAGGCGATCACCACGATGGACTTTTATCTGCGCATTAACAAACATACCTCGCTCAATAAAGACACCATTACGCTGGCGTCATTGGTATTCAATATCGGGGTACTTCCTATCCTGACTGAAGCTGAAAATCACCCTGAAGTCTTCGCCAATCCGAGCTTTTTAGCGCATGCAATCCAAAAGCTGGGTGGTCGCATAGGGGGGGCAATTATGCGCGAGTGGGGGTTCACGGAAGAGTTTGTTGAAGTCGCTGAAAGCTGGGCTAATCCAAACTATAAACCCGGGCATGTTTGTTATGTGGACTTTATCCGTGTCGGTGCCATTGTTGAAGGGATATTACAAGTGTCTGATAAGGCGGCGGCACTGCATGTCTACGAAGAGAAGGGGGTGCTGGGTTCAGTGGATATGTTTTATGATGATGCCTATCAGGACATGCTGAACGATATTAAAGCGGCATTTTCGTAATTATTAAAACGAAGTGGCTGGGGCATTTAGCCCCGCCTCTCAGACGCTACAGGTCGTCCTGGTCGCCGAGCCCTTGTGACAGCTCTTCCAGCAGCTCTTTGATTTCCTCAGAGACCAGAATAAAGTCTGCATCGAGCTTGACCGCCATGTCCTCTTTAGGAATGTCGGCATTTTGCTCTTTTAGCGTGTCGCTGAAACTCAGGCGCTTGATTGAGCCGTCATTTTGCAGGGTAAACTGCACGCGTTCACGCCAGTCCATACCCAGTTTAGTTACGCGCTTACCGTGTTCCAGGTGCAATTTGATCTCATCGCCGGCCAGGTCATGCTGTTTAAGTTTAACCTGCGCACCATTGTCATCGGCTTCTTGTAATTCGGCATCAGAGCCAATTGCAAACCCTTCAGGGACTTCGAATTTGGTGAGCCAGTCCGTCAGGAACAGATCCAAATCATAATTTGCAAAGGCTGGGACGATAGGCAAGGTGCCGAGGGATTTTCTCAGTAATGCGGTCAGTTCTTCCGCTTTATTGAAGCTGGCACTGTTGACGATTAACCAGCCATTTTTCTGGTCGATAAAAGCAAATTGTAGGCTGGACTTTTTGAATGCCTGAGGCAACAAGGTTGCAGTGATATTTTCTTTAATTTCGTCTTTTTCTTTTTTCTTAACCGGACGATTCTCTTCTTGCTCGATCGATTCGATCTTTTCTGCAACCATTTCATTGATCACAGAGGCAGGCAGGACTTTTTCTTCCCGCTTGGCACAAACCAGAATACAGTGCTGAGAAAAGTGGCTCAGGGTCTGGCCATGTTTGCCAAGGGCTTTGGTCCAGCCAAAGGTGCTCATGTCCTGGCTACCGCACGGACGAAATACGTCGTGCTCCAGTGCTGCTTCAAAGTCTTCCTGGGCGTAGGAGACGTCTTGTTTAAAACGGTAACAGATAAGATTGCTAAACCACATAGAACAGGTTCCGAAGAGTAAAATCGACCCGCATCATAGCAAATCGACATACCCTCGGGCAAAGGCTCAGCGCAGATATTTCGCCTTGTTGATATAGGCGTTCATTAACTGAACATAGCAATGTTCTTCTGTAGTTCTTTAGGGAACCTGATGTAATAAGTTAGTCCTCTGCCTTCTTCTGAATTGACTTCAATGTCGCCATTCAGGGTCTGCTTAACCAGGTTAAAAGTAATGTGTGTTCCCAGGCCGCTGCCGCCTTGCTCACGCTTGGTAGTAAAGAATGGGTCAAACAGTTTTTCAAGCTGCGCTTTGCTAACGCCTTTGCCGTTATCTTTGTAGACGATAAAGACGTCGTTGTTTTCTTCTCGGATCTCTATGTCTATGGTGCCCTGCGCAACACCTTCAAAGCCATGGATCAGGGAATTCATAATCAGATTAGTGAAAATCTGGCTGATGGCCCCTGCGGGCAGATGCAGGGTTAATTCTTCCGGGCAATCTACGTTGACAATGTGCGCGGTCTTTTTGAGTTTGGGGTGTAAAGAGCGGATAACTTCGCCCAGGTATTGTTTAAAGTTAATGGTGCGTACCGCTTCACTGGCCTGATCAACCGCAATTTGTTTAAAGCTGGCGACCAGTTCTGACGCCCGATCCAGGTTGGTGGTCAGTAAGCTGGTACTTTGTTTCGCCTCGTTGATAAATTCTTCCAGCGCCTTGGGTGAAAGAGTTTTATCTCGATACGCGGTTTCCAGTCTTTGCAGGCGCTCTTCCAGGAATGAGGTTGCCGTAACGCCGATGCCGACAGGGGTATTGATATCGTGGGTGATCCCCGCTACCAGGCCACCCAATGCAGCCATTTTTTCAGAGCCAACCAGACGTTCTTGAGCCATGTTGAGTTCATCAACATACTTTTCCAGCTCCTTCTGCTTAGTCAGCAGCTCTTCTTCGGTTTGGCGTCTGAGATCGATCTCTTCTGTCAGCGTCAGTTTTTGCTTTTCCAGCTCATATTTTTGTTGTTGCAGGTCCATCATAGCCTGTGACAGGTTAGATGTTTTACGCGCGACCTCTTGTTCTAACTGGATGTTGTGCTGGTCGAGTTTTTCATTACTTATTAACAGCTCTTTTTGCGCCTGGTCGAGTTTTTTTCGATAGTCGGCGATGCGATCAATGAGTTTGTTGAAGGCCTCTTCCATCACTTTGAGCTCGTTGCGCTCTGTGGTATCAATGTCTATTTTATGACCATCGACATTGTCGATTTCAAAATCGTCAATTTGTTCGGTTAGATCGGTGAGTGGTTCGGTGAGTAATTTTCTGAAAGCGAGCAAGAACAAGATAATCAAAAATGTGGTTTTGACCATCGCATTACCAATCAGAAAGTAAATAGAGATCATGATACGACTGAATACCACTTCCCGGCTTGAAAACAGCGTTACATCGCCCACTTGCGTGGCTCTGCCGGAAAACTCGAAGATCAAAGGAAAGGTATAGCCAAACAGACCTGACGGCGTATCTTCAATGAGCGCCTCCTCTTGTACGAGTTGTTGGCTGTAAAGCTCATGAATATTGAGCGACCGACCCAGCTGAGAAATGATCTCGCCGCTGTCGTCACGCACTATGATCCCTTCAATCATAGGGATGGCTAACAAGCCCTCAGCGGTAGTGACGGTTTGTTTGGTGTTGAGCTCCCAGATAGCGCGAGTCAGGCTGCGACTGAAGGTTTTTTGCAGCATAGTTAACTCATTGCGAATATAGTCTTTAGTGTTGACATATTCGGCCACCACTTGTCCGCAAGTCACGACAAAGGTGAGCAAAAAGTAAACCGACAAGACGTTTGTGAGCAGCTTCTTAGACAGACTTTTTTGCAGCATGAAGTGTTCTTTGCTCCTAACAACGAGTTTCTGCGCGCTTAATACACTTAAAGTTAGCCAATAAAGTGCTAAAAATAAATATTAATCTCAATCTGATATCGCAAGGAATTTGTTCCTTGGGCACTTACTGGATGGAGATTATTGTGTTATAAGTTTAACCACAACAATAACCTTTATCCCAAAACAGAACAATAAAGATTATTTGACAATTCACTCTATGAGCTACTCTGTATTAGTCTGTGACGATTCAGTCGTTGCCCGCAAACAAGTCATCCGTTGTCTTAACGGGATCATTGACGCTGATATATGCCAAGCCAATAACGGACACGAAGCGCTGGAGGTGCTGGCTGAACGACATATTGATTTATTGTGTCTCGATCTGACTATGCCCGTTTTGGATGGTATCGGGGTGCTCGAAGCGATCAAGCGCCAGGTGATTGAAACTTATGTCGTGGTTATTTCAGCCGACATTCAGGACGAAATGAAGACACGAGTTGCTAAACTGGGGGCGCTTGAGTTTCTGGAAAAACCGGTGAAGCCAGAATCCCTGCAGGCAACGCTCAGTAAGTTCGGGATCCGATAATAATCGGGTTAATGGTAAACGACCACTTCTTCCACCCACCTCAGTTTATATTGCTTTGTTCATCAGTTAATTCATTAATTTGACATAAACTTTGCGCGCTGCTGTACACAACTTGAGTTTTTTGCATAGTTTTTTGCAGTGCGAATTAAATTTTTGTGCTTGACAGTTTATTGATTGTTCAGGCAGTCTAAAGTCTATGAACAAGATTATTAACACCACGACCATTATTACCACCACCATCCTAACGGGATAGTGGCATAGGTCGGTGCGTATTCGAAAAGGCCTGTGCTCACTGCGAGCACAGGCCTTTTTTGTTTTTGGAATGAGGAAAATAAACATGCAAGTATTGAAGTTTGGAGGATCATCGCTGGCCGATTACGACTGCCTGCAACGAGTTCGTGAGCTTATCTTGACACAGGGTAACCACGAAGCCTTAGTGGTGTTGTCTGCACCAGGGGGCGTCACAGATAAACTGGTTGAGTTATGCGACCTGGCGCGTCAGGGGCAAAGTTTTAGTGATCAATGGCAAGCGCTCACAGCGCGTTTGAATGGGCTTAAAGTACAGGTTGAAGCTGAATTTGGTGACGTGACACATTGGCCCGATTTTACCGTGCTGGCAGACAAACTGGCGGGCGTAAAACTCCTTAAGCAATGCCCGGATGCGGTGCAAGCTTATGTGATCAGTTTTGGTGAGCGTGTGAGTGTGGCGCTGATGGTGGCGATGCTAAGTAAGCACAAAGCCCATTACCTTGATGCCACTGCCTGTATCGCGACAAATGACGCTTATCTGGATGCTGAAGCTTTGCTGGACGACAGCCGTGAGCGCTTTACGGCGCAATTACAGGCTCAACCGGCACAGTTTTACATCATGCCTGGCTTTACAGGCAGTAATAGTGCCGGTGAATTGACGACCCTCGGTCGTAATGGATCGGATTATTCTGCTGCCATTGCAGCGGCGTGCATTCAGGCCAATGTCTGTCAGATCTGGACCGATGTTGATGGTGTATACAGTGCTGATCCCCGACTGATTAAAAAGGCCACCAAAGTGAATCGCTTATCCTATAAAGAGGCGATGGAGCTGTCGTATTTTGGTGCCAAAGTCTTGCATCCTAAAACCATTTTGCTTGTGCCAAAGCAGGTGTGCCATGTGAAATAAAAAATACCCATGCGCCTGAGTTACCTGGATCTGTGATTGCGGCACAAGGTGGGGGAGACGAGCCAGTTAAAGCGCTATCCAGCCTTGACAAGCTGGCGATGCTAACGGTTTCCGGACCTGGTATGAAAGGCAAGGTTGGCATGGCGGCCAGAGTCTTCTCGGCGCTGGCCAAGGACAATGTATCGATTGTTCTGATCACCCAGTCATCTTGTGAGTTCAGTATTAGCTTCTGTGTTCATGAACAGGATTTGTCACTGGCATTGCAGGCACTGCAAACTGCTTTCGAACTGGAGATGCAAGCTCACCTGATCGAGCCAATCCAGGTACGTCGTTCGCTGGCGATCGTCACCCTGGTGGGTGATAACATGAAATCACACAAAGGCTTAGCCGCTAAGTTTTTTGTCTCTTTGGCGCAGGCACAGGTTAATATTGTGGCGATTGCTCAGGATTCTACCGAAAGTGCCATTTCTGCCGTGATCCAGGGCGAGCTGTGTCAGGATGCAGTCAAGGTTTGCCATGAAAACTTTTTCACCCATATTCCTTCAATTGACGTGTTCTTGCTTGGCTGTGGCTTAGTGGGGGCTGAGTTGATCGCGCAGTTACAACGCCAGCAAAGCTGGCTGGCGGAGCGTAACATCAAGCTCAACCTCTATGGGGTAGCGAATTCAAAACGCTGTTATCTGAATGAACAAGGGGTGCCTTTTGAGCACTGGCAGCAGGTGCTGGCCGATGCGCAGCAGGGCTTTGAGCTGTCAGAACTTGAGTCGTTTGTGCGCCGGAATCACCTAATCAATCCGGTGATTGTCGATTGCAGCTCGTCTCAACATCTGGCTGATCAGTATCATGACTTCCTCGCTGCCGGCTTCCATGTTGTTGCCGCCAATAAAAAAGCCAATACCAGTGACTATGACTATTACCAGGCGCTAAAACAGGTTGCGCAACAAAAGGGCCGACGCTTTTTATATGAAACCAATGTGGGTGCTGGGCTGCCTGTGCTCGATAACCTCCAGTTGTTATTTGGTGCAGGTGATGAGCTGTTGTCCTTCAGTGGCATTTTATCGGGTTCGTTGTCTTATATCTTTGGCGAGCTGGAAGATGGCCTGAGTCTGTCCGAAGCGACTGCGAAAGCAAAACAAAGCGGATTTACAGAGCCGGATCCGCGTGATGATCTGTCAGGCACGGATGTGGCACGCAAGCTACTTATTATTGCCCGTGAGTCCGGGTTGGCACTGGAGCTGGCTGATATCGAAGTTGAGCCAGTTGTGCCAGCTGACTTTGCTGCGGGTAGCTCAGTGGATGAATTTATGGCGCAGCTGCATCAGCAAGATGGGGCATTTGCAGATCGCATTCAAAGCGCGGCGAGCGAAGGCAAAGTACTGCGCTATGTGGGGAGTATTCAAGGTGGCCGCTGTCGGGTGGGTATTGAGGCGGTAGAGCGTTCACATGCGTTGTCGGATATCCGAGATGGTGAAAATGCGCTTGCCATATTAAGCCAGTATTATCAGCCCAAACCATTTGTGATCCGTGGTTATGGTGCCGGAGCGGAAGTAACCGCGGCCGGGGTATTTGCTGATATCTTGAAAACTCTGACGCGCTAGGAGTGGTTATGAAACGATTTTATGCACCCGCATCCATCGGCAATTTTTGTGTCGGTTTTGATTCACTGGGCGCTGCGATAGCCCCGCTTGATGGCACTTTGCTGGGTGATGTAGTGAGTGCTGAGGCAGCTGAACAGGACAGCTTTGAATGTATTGGTCCTTATGCGGATAAATTACCGTCGGGAGCTGAGGAAAATCTGGCTTATCAATGTCTGGTCCATTTCAGGGAGCATGTCGCTGCGACCATGCCCGGGGTGAAATTGACGCTGGAAAAACGTCTGCCAATTGGCTCGGGGCTTGGGTCCAGTGCCTGTTCAGTGGTCGCGACGTTTGCAGCGCTGGATGCCTTTGCACAGACTCAGTTGTCTCAGACGCAGATGATTGAACTGATGGCTGACTTTGAAGGAAAAGTCAGTGGCGCACGCCACTATGACAATATCACGCCTTGCTATTTAGGCGGGTTGCAGCTGACAGCCGAGTTAATACCGGACAGGGCACTGAGCTTACCGAGTGATGACAACTGGCGACTGGTTGTAGCTTACCCTGGCTTTGCACTAAATACGGCGGCGGCCAGAGCGGTATTGCCGCAACAGCTGGCAACACACGATGCAGTCGAATTTGCGCAGCGATTAAGTGCCTTTACATTGCTTATGTCGCAGCATCAGTTTGATAAAGCTGTGACTTTGATGCGTGATGAGATTGCCGAGCCATCCAGAGCACCTTTGATCAAAGGGTTTGCAGAAGCCAAACAAAGCTTGCCTGAATTAGGTGCTCTGATGGTCAGTATTTCTGGCGCCGGGCCAACCTTGTTGGCATTGTGCGACAACGATCAGGATGCACAGCGATGCCAGCTATGGCTACAACAACACTATTTAAATGAACATGGCTTCAGCCACATATGCCGATTAGACCTACAGGGCACAAGAGAAATAAAGGAAGGAGAGTAGAATGAAACTGGTGAACTTAAAAGATGATACTCAGACAGTATCCTTTATTGAAGCGGTTAAAACAGGTCTTGGCCGTAATCAGGGGGTGTTTTTCCCAACTGAGCTTGTGCCACTGACTGACGTTGACGCTTTGCTGGCGCAACCGTTTGCACAGCGCAGTGCCGCGATTCTGAAACATCTAATCGGAGATGAGCTGCCGCTCGACTCACTACAGAGCATGTGTGAGCAGGCATTTGATTTTCCTGCCCAATTAGTACAAGTTGAAGAAAATAAATATTGCCTGGAGCTCTTTCATGGGCCAACGCTTGCCTTTAAAGACTTCGGTGGCCGATTTATGGCGCAATGTATTGGTGCGTTTAGTCAGGGTGAGCGGGTGACCATATTGACCGCAACCAGTGGCGACACCGGCGCTGCGGTCGCACATGCATTTTATCAAATGCCAGGCGTTGATGTGGTGATCTTGTATCCGCAGGGTAAAATTTCGCTGGCGCAACAAAAGCTGTTTACCACACTGGGAGAAAATATTCACTGTTACGCCGTCGAGGGCAGCTTTGATGACTGTCAGGCACTGGTAAAACAGGCTTTCCTGGATGAGGAGGTTAAGCAAACACTGGGACTGAATTCAGCCAACTCAATCAACATCAGTCGCCTTCTGGCCCAGGTGTGTTACTACTTCGAGGCCTTTGCCCAGCTAACCGTCGCGGAGCGTGAGCAGGTTCATGTCTCCGTACCGAGCGGTAATTTCGGCAATGTGTGTGCGGCTATGATAGCTGCGGCGCTGGGGCTGCCAGTTAAACGCCTCAGTGCAACCACCAATCAGAACGACACTGTGCCCCGTTATCTGGATTCTGGGCAGTGGCAACCTAATGCGACTTTGGAGTCTATTTCTAACGCAATGGATGTGAGCAAACCTAATAACTGGCCTCGCGTGGAATCTATGTTGGATAGTGGGTACTTTCCTAAGTATGAGTTTTATTCACGTTCAGTATCGGAAGAGCGAACGCAGGAAGTCATGCGTCAGGTTGCAAAAGGAGGTTATGTGACAGAACCGCATACCGCCATTGCCTATGAAGGGCTCCTATTGGATGGGCAGCCTGAGGAAACCGGTATTTTTCTGGCGACGGCGCATCCTGCTAAGTTCAGAGAAACTGTGGAAGCTGTGCTGGAACAGGCAATTGAGATGCCTGAGGCACTGGCAAGTGCGCTGGAAAAGCCATGTCTGGCTGAGCCTTTGTCAGCGGATTATGATGCACTTAAACAGGCTGTGTTAACGCGTTTAGTGGGTTAAAAGGCGGTTTATTGCTTTGCTGGTGGCGTAGTGAGTCGCCAGTAAAGCGTATTTAGTAGATTTCAATTTGAAATATAAATGCACTTTCCCATAAAAAATATAAATGTTTAAATAAAAAAATATCATCCCCCAAACACTGTGAAATAAATTCAATCCTTGATTAAATAGGCTCACACCGATTTCATAGGCAAATGGCCGCAATTTGCGTACAATCAAGCCTTCAAAAACCAATCTTACGTGTACCTAGGAGACACCATGTTAGAACGTAACATGAATATTGCAGATTTTGACCCAGAACTATTTCAAGCGATCCAGTCGGAAACCACCCGCCAGGAAGAGCACATTGAGCTTATCGCTTCTGAAAACTACTGTAGCCCGCGCGTACTAGAGGCTCAGGGGTCGCAGTTAACTAACAAATATGCTGAAGGTTATCCGGGTAAGCGTTACTACGGTGGCTGCGAGCACGTCGACGTGGTTGAGCAGCTGGCGATTGACCGTGCTTGTGAATTGTTTGGCTGTGATTACGCAAACGTTCAGCCTCACGCGGGTTCTCAGGCTAACGCTGCGGTATTCCAGGCGCTGCTTCAGCCGCATGACACTGTGTTGGGTATGAGCCTGGCGCATGGTGGTCACCTGACGCATGGTTCACACGTGAACTTTTCTGGTAAAACCTACAATGCAATTCAGTATGGTCTGAATGAAGAAACGGGTGAAATTGACTACGCACAGGTTGAAGCGCTGGCATTAGAGCACAAGCCAAAAATGATCATCGGCGGTTTCTCTGCTTACTCAGGGATTGTTGACTGGGCTAAATTCCGTGAGATTGCTGATAAAGTCGGTGCTTACCTGTTGGTTGATATGGCACACGTTGCAGGTCTGGTTGCTGCGGGTATCTACCCAAGCCCAATCCCACACGCACACGTTGTGACAACAACTACACACAAAACATTGGCTGGTCCTCGCGGCGGTTTGATCTTGTCTGCATGTGGTGATGCGGATATCTACAAAAAACTGAACAGTGCGGTTTTCCCCGGTGGTCAGGGTGGTCCTTTGTGTCACGTAATCGCTGCTAAAGCGGTTGCATTCAAAGAAGCGTTGCAAGACGAGTTCAAAGCCTACCAGACACAAGTGGTTAAAAATGCACAAGCGATGGTCGCAGTACTTCAGGAGCGTGGTTATAAAGTGGTCTCTGGTAAGACAGACAACCACCTGTTCCTGCTTGATCTGATCGACAAAGACATCACAGGTAAAGATGCTGACGCTGCGCTGGGTCGTGCCAACATCACCGTGAACAAGAACTCTGTACCAAACGATCCGCGTTCTCCGTTTGTGACTTCTGGTCTGCGTATTGGTTCACCAGCTATTACACGCCGTGGCTTTAAAGAAGCTGAAGCGGGCGAGCTGGCAGGCTGGATCTGTGATGTGCTTGATAACATCGAAGATGATGCGGTACAGGCACAAGTAAAAGAAAAGGTTAAAGCAATCTGCGCTAAGCTACCTGTTTACGCGTAAAGCTGAGATACCACCTAAATAGATAAGAAAAGGCTGCCTTAAGTGCGGCCTTTTTTATGTGCATCGAATGCTACTATCTTGATATACTGGCGGCAATTGGCTCAAAGTGTGATCTGAAATCAATGAAGCAGTTTGGGTTTTTATCTGTTTTTCATAGTGAGCTTTTATGCACTGTCCATTTTGTACGGCAAAAGAAACCAAAGTGATTGATTCACGATTAGTTGGCTCGGGCCATCAGGTCCGCAGGCGACGCGAGTGTATTTTGTGTCATGAGCGCTTTACCACCTTTGAAGGTGCAGAGCTGGTTATGCCCAGGGTCATCAAGCAAGATGGCTCCAGAGAGCCATTTAACGAAGACAAGTTACAAAATGGTTTGCATCGCGCGCTGGAGAAGCGCCCGGTGAGTACCGAGCAGATTGAAGAAGTGGTTCACCAGATCAAGTCTCAGTTACGAGCGACTGGCGAGCGGGAGGTGCCCAGCCAGCTGGTTGGTGAGTGTATTATGGAAGCATTGAAAAAACTCGACAAAGTCGCTTACGTGCGGTTTGCGTCGGTGTATCGTTGCTTTGAAGATGTGAAAGAGTTTGGCGAAGAAATTGCCCGACTGGGGGATGAATGAGTTTTACACAGGCCGATCATACCTATATGGCACGCGCCATTGAATTGGCTCAACAAGGTCGTTTTACCACCACACCCAACCCGAATGTAGGCTGCGTGATCGTTAATAATGGTGAGATTGTCGGTGAAGGGTTTCATTTGCGAGCCGGAGAGCCACATGCAGAAGTACACGCCCTGCGTGAAGCGAAAGCGCGAGCTCGGGGTGCAACAGCCTATGTGACACTTGAGCCCTGCAGCCATTACGGCCGCACTCCTCCGTGTGCAAAAGGTCTGATCGAAGCCGGAGTGAGCAAAGTCATTGCAGCCATGGTTGATCCTAACCCTGAAGTGGCTGGGCGGGGATTGGCGATGCTTAATGAGGCCGGGATAGAAACAGCCTCTGGGCTGCTGGAGCAACAGGCTCGAGCACTGAATAAGGGGTTTTTAAAGCGCATGGAACACGGCTTGCCTTTTGTTGTCTGTAAGTTAGCAGCAAGCCTGGACGGTAAAACGGCACTGGGTAATGGTGAAAGCAAATGGATCACCGGGGAAGCGGCACGACGAGATGTGCAGCTTGGCCGGGCACAAAGTTGTGCGATCTTAACTGGCGCTGACACCGTGCTGGTCGACGATGCCCGGCTTAATGTGCGCGCACAGGAGCTGGCAGACATTGAGCGCCCTGTTGAACAATGGCGGCAACCGGTTCGGGTGATTATTGACTCGCAAAATCGTCTGCATCCTGAGTTAGCTTTGTTTAAAACCCCGTCTCCTGTCGTTATTTTGCGTTCAGACCTTGATAATCAACACAACTGGCCACATTTCGTAGAGCAAATTAAAATTAATAGCCATGCTGGTAAAATTGACTTGCATGCAGCGCTGAGCATGTTAGCTGAGCGTAATATCAATCAAGTCTGGCTGGAAGCCGGTGCAACACTGGCGGGTGCCATGCATCAACAAAGTTTGATTGATGAATATCTGATTTATCTGGCACCTAAGATCATCGGCACCCATGGTAAAGACTTGTTCAACAGTGCGCCGTTGGCGTCGATGAGTGAGATCACCGAACTACATATTGCAGAGGTCGTGTCGATAGGGACGGACATTCGCGTTACGGCACACAAACAACAAGGTAAGTAAGACATTATGTTTACAGGCATCATTGAAGCAACGGGCACATTGACAGAGCTAACGCTTAAACAGGGTGATCTCAGCGTGCGAGTTACCAGCACAACACTGGATATGAATGATGTGCAACTTGGCGACAGCATTGCCACCAATGGAGTGTGCCTGACCGTTGTTGAGAAGTTTGCTGACGGTTTTCGTGCCGACGTTTCAAATGAAACGCTGAAGTTAACCCGTTTCGGTGAATATCGGGTTGGACAAAAAGTGAATTTGGAAAAAGCCCTGCAACCGATCTCACGTCTTGGTGGTCATTTGGTATCTGGTCACGTCGACGGCATTGCTGAGGTGGTCGCCGTGCAGCCTAATGCACGCGCCACAGATTACTGGCTCAAAGCGCCAGCACAATTAATGAAATACATCCCCTATAAAGGCTCCGTGGCCATTGATGGCATAAGCCTGACTGTAAATGACCTGGATGGTGATAAATTCAAGTTGACGATAGTGCCACATACCGCACAGGAAACCACCATTGTCGACTTTAAGGTGGGAACCTTACTCAACCTGGAAGTGGATCAGATAGCACGTTATCTGGAAAGGTTGATCCAGGGTGAACCGGTTGCCACGCAGCAATCAACTCTCACATCTAGCTTGCTCGCCAAAGCTGGGTTTATTAAATAACTTGCCAATTACGACTTACTAACGGAAAGATTATGAGCTTAAACAGCGCACAAGAAATCATCGACGACATCAAAGCCGGTAAGATGGTCATTCTGATGGATGACGAAGACCGGGAAAATGAAGGCGATCTGATCATTGCGGCAGAGCATATTACGCCAGAAGCAATTAACTTTATGGCGACTTATGGCCGTGGCCTGATCTGTCTGACAATGACGCAGGAACGTTGCCAGCAGCTTGATTTACCGCTGATGGTTAAAAATAACGGCGCTCAGTTTTCAACCAACTTCACCATGTCGATAGAAGCTGCAAAAGGGGTGACAACCGGTATTTCAGCGGCCGATCGTGCCCGTACTGTGCAAGCGGCAGTAGCCAAAGGTGCGGTGCCTGAAGACATTGTGCAGCCAGGTCATATCTTTCCAATTATGGCACAGCCCGGTGGCGTTCTGACTCGCGCCGGTCACACTGAAGCGGGGTGCGATTTAGCCCGCTTAGCCGGTCTTGAAGCGTCTTCTGTGATTGTTGAGATCCTCAACCCGGATGGCACCATGGCGAGACGCCCTGAGCTGGAAGTCTTTGCGAAAGAGCATGACATTAAAATTGGCACCATTGCCGATTTAATCGAATATCGTAATCTTAATGAGACCACGATTGAAAAAGTCGCGCAGTGTAAATTACCGACTGAATTCGGTGAGTTTGACCTGGTTACTTACAAAGACACCATAGATAACCAGTTGCACTATGCATTACTCAAGGGCGAAGTCAGTGCGGATGAGGCAACATTAGTTCGGGTTCATTTACAGAGTACATTCAATGATACATTGCTTTCCGATCGCAGTGCCGATCGCAGCTGGACCTTGCATGGGGCAATGAAATACATCGCCGACAATGAAGGTGTGTTGGTTATTCTGGGCAAACAAGAGAAAACCGAAGATCTGGAACAGCTGGTCAAGGCATTTGCAGCAGAAGATGCCGGAGAGAAGCCGAACTATCGCAAATTCCAGGGCACTTCCAGAACCGTCGGTGTAGGTTCACAAATCCTCGCTGATCTGGGGATCAGCAAAATGCGCCTGATGAGCTTACCGAAAAAATATCACGCCCTGTCAGGTTTCCACTTAGAAGTCGTCGATTACGTCGAACCTCAATAATTTACGAATAACAGCACGAGCGCCTGTTGGGGATTTCTCTGTAGGCGTTTCGTCTTTTTCTATGCTATTATGCGCCTCAATTTGGCAATTGCTTATACTAGATTAGGAATCATCTAATGAAAATCATCGAAGGTAATAAATACGCACCAGGCAAGAAATTTGCCATTGTCATCTCTCGTTTTAACGACTTTATCGGCAGCAGCTTGTTAGAAGGCGCGGTTGATGAGTTAAAGCGCACAGGTGGCGTAAAGGATGAAGACATCACAGTTGTGTATGTACCGGGTGCGGTAGAATTACCTTTAGCGGCAAAACGTGTTGCAATGAAGAAAGAACACGATGCCATCATTGCATTAGGTGTCATCATCCGTGGTGGTACGCCTCATTTCGACTTGGTTGCAAATGAGTCTAACAAAGGCCTGGCGAGCGTGTCTCTGGACTACGATATCCCGGTTGCCTTTGGTGTGTTAACCACCGAAAGTATTGAGCAGGCCATCGAACGTGCGGGAACCAAAATGGGCAATAAGGGTGGCGAAGCCGCACTTGGTGCACTAGAAATGGTGAACGTGCTAGAGCAAATTTAAGAGGAATCTCAGTGAAACCAGCAGCTAGACGTAAGGCGCGTGTCCTTGCCCTTCAGGCAGTATATTCTTGGCAGCTAAGTGGCAACCCCATTGCTGATATCGAGCAGCAGATGCTGATCGAAAATGACGTTTCAAAGGTTGATGTAGAGTACTTCAAGGATCTGGCTCGTGGTGTTGCAGTGAACTGCAAGCAGCTAGATGAATTGATGACGCCGCATTTATCTCGTCCATTTGATGACCTGGATATGGTTGAAAAAGCCGTATTACGCGTCAGCATTTACGAGTTAAAGTTCCGCGAAGACGTCCCTTACAAAGTCGCCATTAACGAAGGGATTGAGCTGGCGAAAATGTTTGGTGCCGAAGACAGTCACAAATTTGTCAACGGCGTACTGGACAAAGCGGTTAAGATAATCCGCAAGTAATCTAGACCGTGAGGAGAGCCGGCATAGGCCGGCTTTTTTATTGTATGAAGGAATTTGAATTAATCAATCATTACTTCAAGGGGCGTGGTATTGCGCGTCGTGATGTAAAGGTTGGCATTGGTGATGATTGTGCCATAGTGACGGTTCCTGAAAAGCACCAACTTGCCATTACGACAGACACCCTGGTTGCCGGTGTTCATTTTTTCGAAGACATTCCACCCAGAGCCCTTGGCCATCGTGCATTGGCCGTTAACCTCAGTGATTTGGCTGCCATGGGCGCTGAGCCAACCTGGATCTCCATTGGACTGACCTTACCCGAGGTTGATATGGACTGGCTGGAAGCGTTTACCGAAGGGATGCATGAAATTGCTGAATACTATAATGTTCAGCTGATTGGCGGTGATACGACACAGGGTCCGCTGACCATCACCATTTGTGCCAAGGGGATTATTCCTAATGATAAAGCACTGACACGCTCTGGTGCTAAAGTGGGTGACTGGATCTACGTGACCGGCGAGCTGGGTGATGCAGCGCTGGCTATCGAAGCACGTAAGCGGCAGCTGGTACTTGAGGATAAGCAAGTAAAGCGGCTTGAAGAAAAGTTGCATTTCCCGACTCCCAGAGTGGCGGCAGGGCAGGTTTTACGTGGCATGGCAACAGCCTGTATTGATATTTCAGATGGCTTACTGGCTGACTTACAGCACATCCTGAACAAGTCCGCAGTCGGGGCCATCATTAATATCGAAGATGTGCCTGTTTCACCAATTATGCAACAATTGCAACCTGAATCTTTGCGTCATGAGCTAAGTCTGGCTTATGGCGATGACTATGAGTTGTTATTTACCGTCAACGACAGCAATAAAGGGGCTGTCGAAGCACGACTGCGCCAGTATGGCGTTGAGCCTGTGTGTATCGGTCAGGTCACGGCTTCAGCGGGTAAGCTTGAGTTGTTCAATGCGGGCGAAAAGTGCCCCTTGCCGCGCAGTGGTTATCAACATTTTTAATGAGGAGCAGGTTTGAATAAGCCGTTATCATTCAACCTCAAACGCCCGCACCACTTTTTAGCTTTGGGGTTCGGTTTAGGACTGGCGCCCAAAGCGCCGGGTACTTTTGGTACCCTGGCAGCATTGCCATTTATTTTGCTGACAATGGGACAGCCCTTGTGGTTACAAGTGGCCCTGGCGGTCGTCATTAGCCTGGCTGGTTTTTGGATTTGTGGTAAAACCGCTCGGGATGTCGGGGTACATGACCATCCAGCCATTGTATGGGATGAAGTTGCCGGGTTTTATATTACCATGGTGGGTGCTGCAATCAGCTGGCAGTCTCTGTTGGTTGGCTTCTTGCTGTTTCGCTTTTTTGATATCGCAAAGCCTGGTCCCATCAGATTATTAGATAGAAAACTCCATGGTGGTCTTGGGATCATGGCGGATGACCTGCTTGCCGGGATATTTTCATTGATTTGTCTGCAAGCTTTGTTTAAAACAGGGGTCCTGGGCGGCTAATTTTTTACGGGTACGAAGAGGGAGCCTATGCGATTTATACTTCTACTGTTGCTGTGTATATTTACCACCGGCGTGAATGCGGCAATTAATGATTATGTTGTTAAACAGTGGAGTATGCAAAACGGGCTGCCGTCGCAAAGTATAAAAAGTGTTGTACAGGATCAGCAGGGTTATATCTGGCTAGGGACACAGTTCGGCTTAAGTCGCTTTGATGGCTTGCAGTTTAGCAATTATACGACCCAAAACAGCACGTTTCTCGACAGCAATGCGGTCAATAAGATTTTCGTAGACCGATTTGGCATGTTGTGGATAGGTACCCGCCGGGGTGTGACCCGTTTAAATCCACAGACGCTGGTCGCAGAGCGTTTTGACGTTCAGGGTGAAGTCAGAGATATTCTCGAAGACCACAATGGCAATATCTGGGTCGCGGCAAATGGCTTATATTACGTGTCGGCCAAACGCCTTACTCTGGCCGAAAATAACCTCGATAGTAAAAAACTCTCCCTGACGCATATCAGCCAAATCGTTGGCTCTGTAACCAAAATGACCTCTTCGCCGCAAGGGATTTGGCTGATCAATGAGCGCCATTTACTGCGGATCAGCGAATCGCAATCTATGGGTTCCAATGATATGCGACTGGAACTGTCGAGCAAAGTTTCATTACCCCGACAGTTAGCGCAGACCAATATCCATGACCTTGCCTGGATAGACGGTAAGCTTTTCCTGGCTTCTCAGTTGGGAGCATACTTTCTTGATTTCGATGAAGTGTTGCGGCGCTACGATGAGATTGGCAATAACGCGACTTATAAATTTTTAAGTGATCAGCAAGGCGGCATGTGGGTCTCCACATACGGGCGGCTGTTGTACAAGGAAAGTGGTGGTCAGTGGCAATATGTTGAGTTGGCACAGCTGGATCAAGGGATCTGGTTTACAGATATCTTTATCGACAACGACTCAAATGTGTGGATGGCCAGTATCAATGAAGGCTTGTGGTTGGCGCATGCTGGCAGAGTAGAGCGTTTCGCTGTTGGGACGCAGCGCGAGCAGGCCGTTTCTGCTATTACGCAAGACCTGCAGGGAAATGTTTGGGTTGCAACCCGTGAAGGTGTCGGTCGGTTGGATGGCAACGATAACTTTGAGCCGGTGATCAGTGCAGAGCAGCTCAAAGGGGTTGAGATCCATGATATGGAGTTTATTGGCGAACGTTTGTTTCTTGGCACCGGTCGTGGTGTGGTTATTTATGAAGATGATAAATTACTGGCTATCCCTAATCGAGAATTTCGTCAGACTCAGGTCTTTACACTGACCCCCTCCAATCAAGGTGGATTATGGCTAGGCACCGGGCGTGGTCTATATCGGCTCGATTACAGTGGACTGACACCTTTCACTTATAATGCCTTTCTTGGCAGCCAGTTTATTACCTATGTCGTCGACTTCCCTCGCTTTGGTTTTATTGGCACCGACAAAGGGGCTTATAAATATAATGAACGTGGCATCGAGAAGATAGGCGGACAGACGTCCCTTGAGTCTGCTTATGTCACCAGCATTTTACACATAGAAGGCAGCGCCACTCTGGTGGGGACCTTTTATGATGGCCTTTATTATAGAAGCCAGGATGGAGACTGGCATCAGCTGGATGCTTCTCACGGACTACCTTATGGCCCGATTCTGTCATTGCATTTCGATAAATCCCAGGAGCTCGTTTGGGTGAGTACCATGAAAGGGGTGTATCGGATGCCGGTGGCGCAGTTTAGTGAAGCTGTGCAGAACCTGCAGGTTGAACAGGTGATCAACCCCTTTGACAGGCAACTGGATGGGGTGCCGAGCCAATGTTGTACCGGGCTGGGGCATGATGCTGTGGTTGAGCAGGATGATTATCTCCTCTATCCCAGCCTGCAAGGCATAGTGCGGATCCCGAAAAAGGTGCAATTGTTTAGTGCTGCTGAATTGGCACCCAAATTTGAGAGTATCTCTACGGCATACCGAAACCTGACACCAGACAGACTTGAGGGCCCGGTTGAACTCGACACCAGCGAGCGTGATTTGACGATTCGCTACACGGCTATCGATTTTTATGCACCGCAAAGTATCGAGTTTCGCTATAAACTGGAAGGACATGATGCCCAGTGGCGTGATGCACAGTCACGTCGCGAAGCCATATATACGAATTTACCGCCAGGCGATTTCACCTTCTTATTACAGGTAAAGCGCCGTGGTCAGGACTGGCAACAGGCACATAATCTGTCGCTGAATTTGCAATTGCCTCAGCGGTTTGATGAAACGGTGTTTTTCCGTTTGATTATCACCTGTGGTTTCATGTTTTTGTTCTATCTGGTGTTCTGGGTGTTCCGTACTCAGGAGCGACGTAAACAGGCTGCACTGGAAGCGCTGGTTGCTGAGCGTACGACCGAACTGAGAAAAGCCAACGACAAATTGAATCAGGTGAATACGCAACTGAAACTGGTGAGCCACTCAGATGAGCTGACAGGGCTTCGCAGTCGTCGCTTCTTATTTGATCAGCTTCCTAAGGACATTGAGCACTATCAGCGCAATGCACAGTCATTGCGTCAGCAGGATAAGAGCCTGGTGCTGATGATCTTAAATATAGATAGTTTCAGTAAAATCAACGATGCCTATGGTCCAATTGGCGGAGATAGCTGTTTGCAGCAGCTTGCAACCTTGCTCAATACCCGTACGCAGGGCTCAGATTATGTGGCGCGTTGGAGCGGTGATGAGTTTCTGCTGCTTTTGCGAGATTTTAAATGTTCTGAGGTTGAGCGATATGTCAGTGAGTTATGTAAAGCAATTGCCCAATTTGACTTTAAGCTACCCAATGGTAAGTCACTAAATCTGAGTGTCTCTGTGGGTTGGTCTTTCTATCCACTGCCCTTGCTGGGAGGACAGGTGATCGGCTGGGAGGCCTCGGTTAACCTGGCTGATATCGCATTACATGAAGTAAAACAGCGCGGTGGAGATGGCGCTGCGACCATTACTTTTGATGAACAACTGGATGCTTTTGAGTTTGAGCAAAGTCAAAATGTGGAATCTCAACTCCAGTTGCTGCAGTCGAATGGTCTGGCTGAAGTAAAAGTGTGGATGCGTTAGCCTGGGTTGCTATGCTGTCTTTGTGCCTAAGAGTGGAAAATGTTCTGGCGCTGTGTCTAATATTGAGTAATTATCAACAGGCATTATAAATTTAATCACTTTTAATTTGAAATGAGATAAATATAATATACTCTCTATATATCGAGCTTAATTAACTTAGAAAATTCTAAATTCAACAATCTATGAGAGTAATCCAATGCGTGAAATAAGATCTTTTATAAAGACTGCAAGTTACAGTGATTTGAATAAAGCGCTGGAGCTGATCCAAGCTGCTATTGATGAGCAAGCAAAACAGGAAGAAGCCAAAAAAGAAGTTTTGGCACTGATTAAAGAAAAAGGATTGTCTTTAGAAGATTTTGCTTCGGAAAGTGCGACAGATAAGCGTAGCAAGGTTCGTCCAAAATACCGAATTGAAAAAGACGGTGAAGTATTTGAATGGACTGGTCGCGGTAAAACACCAAAGGCGTTTGTTGGCGTTAATTTAGAAGATCACAAAATCTAATTGTGAGCGTCTAAGGCCAGTCACTGTATTTCAAAGGTGACTGGCTTACTACTATTTAAGTGGACAAGTATTCGGTTCACTCTCATATCCTGCCTTATTCCACCTTTGTCTTTTTCCTAATTCGTTAATATTCTCAGGTGTTCCTATTTACACGTTAAGACCTTATCAAGAAGAAGCTGTCGCTAATACCATTGCGCATTTTAGAAAGTCCGATGACAGTGCGGTTATTGTGTTACCAACAGGAGCAGGTAAAAGCCTGGTGATTGCACAGTTAGCCCGACTGGCGAAACACAAAATTCTGGTGATGACACACGTAAAAGAGCTGGTTGAGCAAAACGCCCAGAAATATCAAAGCTATGGTTTAAACGCGAGTATTTACTCAGCGGGTTTAAAACAAAAAGAGACGCTTCATCAGGTAACGTTTGCCAGTGTTCAATCACTGGCTCGGAATTTAGAAGCGATAGACACTTTTTATTCTTTGCTGATTATCGATGAGTGTCATCGCGTCAGCGGTGAGGAAGACAGTCAGTATATGGCGGTGATTGAACGCTTGCGACAATTTAACCCTGCTCTAAAGCTTTTAGGGCTGACTGCAACGCCTTATCGGTTAGGCAGTGGCTGGGTGTATCGAAATCACTATCATGGCTTTGTTCGGGGCAGTGAAAATAGCCCTTTCCACCGTTGTATTTATGAATTACCACTGCGTTATATGATCAAGCATGGTTATCTCACTCCACCTAATAAACTCGATCCGGCAGTAGAAAATTATGATTTCTCCGCGCTGAATAGCAATGCGTTTGGTCGTTACAGTGAAGCGGATATGAATCAGCTGTTGCAGAGTAATACACGGGCCACCAAAAGCATTATTAATCACGTCGTATCATTGAGTAAAGAGCGTCATGGGGTGATGATATTTGCTGCGACCGTATTACATGCTAAAGAGATCATAGGTTATTTACCGACAGAGCAAACCGCTTTGGTGATTGGTGATACGGATAACCGGGAGCGGGATGACATCATTGCTGCTTTTAAACGTCGAGAAATAAAGTATTTGGTGAATGTGTCTGTATTAACTACGGGGTTTGATGCACCTCATGTCGACGTCATTGCGATCTTAAGGCCCACCGAGTCTGTCAGTTTATATCAGCAAATTGTGGGCAGAGGTCTGCGCCTCAGTGAGGGCAAAAAAGACTGTCTGGTGATTGATTATGCAGCCAATGAATTTGATTTGTTCCATCCTGAAGTCGGCAGTAAGAAACCGAACTCAGACAATGAACCTGTTCAGGTGTTGTGCCCTGGCTGTGGCTTCGGCAATGTTTTCTGGGGTAAATATGATGAACAGGGGCGAGTTATAGAGCATTTTGGCAGACGTTGCCAGGGGTTGTTGCAGGATGACGAAGGCAACGAGCAACAATGTGACTATCGTTTTAAGTTCAAGGAGTGTGACAGTTGTGGTGCCGAGAACGATATCGCGGCCCGTCAGTGCCATAGTTGTGGGGTGATGCTGGCAGATCCCGATGACAAGCTGCGCGCGGCGTTGAATTTAAAAAACGCCATGGTGATACGTTGCAGCGGATTAAGTGGTGAAGTGATTAAGACGCATGTGCTGAAAATCACTTATTTCGACGAAGACGGAGCCAGCGTCAGTGAAGTGTTTGATTTTGAGAACCCTAAAAGTCGACATTATTTTGTTCGCCAGTTTGAAAAGCACTGTCGGACTGGCGTTAACGTGAAGGCATGGACAGAGGCAGCACAGGTGGATGCAACTGTATTATCGGCACCGGATTTTGTGATTGCGCGACAACATAAAAAGTATGGCTGGCAGGTGAGCGAGAAGATTTTTGATTATCAGGGCAGTTATCGCACCGCGGATAAGAGCTAACCTGAGCTTGCTGTTATCCGCGACCAAAACACGCGAGCATTACTCTGCGAGGATCCCCCAGCCATCACCGTAGCCTTCGTGGCTGTTCGCGATAGACTCCAGGTATTGTTCGGTCTGGCTTAAAAGCTGGTGATCTGGCACCATAGTCACAGATGTCACAACTTCCCACACGCCAGTATCCGGGCAGGTATCCAGCTTAGTTTTGGGTGCCAACTCATCAGCAGATATGGCGCTCATAAAGCGTTCTGCGTCGGCTTTTTGTTCAAACAAGATAAAAAAATCGATGCTGTGCATCTGGGTGAGATCTACACCGGCTGCAGCAATTTCAGACAGAAGCTGGCCGTTGTCATCATCAGGGAATTGCATAATCGTACTCAAGTTAAAATAGCTGGCGATATTGTCCGCTATCCAACACAAAATAAAAAGCACTGACCGCAAAAATTTGTATGCATGCGCATAAAAATAACACAGTAATGAGCCTAACCACGCCATGTCAGCGTCAACTTGCTGTGGTATTATAATGCCATTGTGATTTATAGGGTTATTTAGTGCGTTTATCTGCGTTTAGTACCGTTCTTGTTGTGCTACTTTTTTCATTTCATTCCTTGGCTATAGCGTCGTCTGGTATCTCAGAGTTTACCATCCACAGTGCCCCTGACAGCGCTGAGTTGACTGATGAAGCAAGGGACAATGTCATACGGTTTATGGCTTCGTATGTGGGTAAACCTTTTACGCCGCGCAGAACTAAGCTTATAAATAAAGATGTTACTAAGGCATTGCAGGCACTTGGATATTATCGCCACACACTCTCTGTGGTATTTGACCCTCAGACTCGCGGTGTCGCATTACATCTGGATCCCGGGACACCCTTGTCCTGGCACAAAGTCGAGATCTCCCTCCAGGGGGTTGAAGATGAAACTCTACGCAGCCGTTTAATCGCGGGTGCAATCCAGGCGGGCGAGCAAGTCAGACATGATCAGTATGAAGCCACCAAAGCGCAAATAGAAAGCTTGCTGCTGGAGCTGGGCTATTTTGATTTTCAATGGCAGAAAAAGCAGCTGACGGTAGAGCCTGAGTTGCAGCAGGTTTCTGCTACCTTAGTCCTTTCAGCTGGTCCCCGCTATCGCTTTGGTGCGCTGCGTTTGTCATCTGAGTCAAAAGCAATAGACTTTGCCAGAGCGCTGAGCCCGTTTCAGCCTGGTGAGTTGTATGCTGCGGATAAATTGTCTGAGTACAATCTGACATTAAATGAAACCCCCTATTTTCAAAGTGTTCGGGTATATCCTTTGCTTAAAGCCAGGCAAGAGGGGGAGGTCCCTATCCGTGTTGATCTGGTCGATAAACCCGCCAACAGCTATGAAGTTGGTGGTGGATATAGCACTGAGTTGGGGGCAAAAGCGCGCTTTAAATGGAGTAAGCCCTGGATCACTGACGGGGGACATTCGATGACCTCAGATCTCAATGTGTCTCAGCGTCAGCAGGATATCAGTGCGGCTTACACTATCCCGATGAGTGACCCCAATAGCGATGTATTTCGCGTTCTTGGTGGTTATCAGTTACAAGATGATCTGACCGAAGGGGTGGATACCAAAACCTGGAATATCCAGGTTCAGCGTCAATGGCTGACATCCGGCAACTGGGTGCGTACCGCGTTTTTAAAACGTGAACATGAAACCAGTGAACAAGATGGTGAGGTACTTAAGACTGAAATGCTGATCCCGGGGGTTAGCTATGCGAAAAAGCAAACGCTGGGTGGAATGTTGCCTTACTGGGGGAATGAGCGACTGATCTCGGTCGAGCTGGCCAGTGACTCCGTGATCTCTTCAACGTCTTTACTCAAAGTTCGCTGGAGAAACGCCTGGTTGCGAAACCTGGAACAGCGGCACTTTTTTTTGACGCGTCTTGAAGTCGGTGCGATTGTGGCAGATGACATTGCGGCTGTACCTTTTAATATGCGCTTTTTTGCCGGTGGCGATCAGAGCGTACGAGGGTTCGCCTATCAGTCGGTTGCTCCTCGAGATGAGGATGGTAAGTTGCTGGGGGGCAAATACCTGGCGACCGCCAGTGCTGAGTACAATTATCAGTTATTGCCTAACTGGCGTCTAGCGCTGTTTGTTGATAGCGGTACGGCGACGGATGATTTTAAAGAGAAATGGGCATTGGGAGCCGGCTTCGGGCTGCGTTATCTGACACCAGTTGGGCCAATCCGGCTGGACCACGCCTGGGGGCTGAGTAAAGACAGCAAAAGTACCCGTTTAAGTATTGTGATTGGACCGGAGATGTAATGGGATTGAAAACCTGGCTGCGCCGTATTAGCTATGCTGTCCTTGGTGTATGTGTGACCGCATTTTGCCTGCTATTTACCTTACCCGGTCACAAGTTCGTTATCTGGGTGGCCAACCACAGTGTCTCCGGTTTACAGATCAGCTCGCCGCAGGCACGTTTATTGTCTAATGCTGTGCTGGATATCCAGTTTGAAAACGAACAGTTTGTTTTTGACGCGCGTCAGCTAAGTCTGTCGCTTGAATGGTTTAGCTGTGCAACCCTGTGCCTCTCTGGCCGTGCCGACGAGGTGACGTTGCATCTGACTGAGCAAGGGAATGCTCAGCCTGGCACTGCAGGCACAGAGCCATCGTCTGGGCTAGCTTCTGTGACCGTGCCTTTCTCAGTTGCCATCGAGCAATTGACACTGGACGTTGCAGATATCAAAGCTGCGGGATATCAGATAGATCTTAATGAACTGATGCTGACTGCGCGCATTGATGAGCAGGTTATGCAGGTTGGTCAGTTTGCACTGCGCAGCATACAAGTCACACAAACTCAAGCGCCAGCACCTGCCGCGCCTTTCGTTATGCCGACAGAGATACCAGCGCTATCCTTGCCAGCCATACGCCTTCCAATGGCCGTTGATCTTGAACAACTGACTATAGGTGAGCTTGTTTATCAATCATACGGGGGCGATACTCAGGTACTGAATCAGTTAGCATTAAGCGCAGGTGCTCAGCAGTCCGAATTATCGATAAAGCGCTTGTCGATGGCTTATCTCGCACATCAGCTGGTAGCCACAGCGCAGGCAGACCTGAGCAGCTGGGCTGTATCTGGTACGCTTGACTATCAGCATCCGGATTATCAAAGTGCGGCCTCATTTAAAGGTGATTTGCAGCAACTTGAACTGGTTGCGGATACGACAGGTCTGGTGCAAGGCAAAGTCGTATTAAGTGTGACTCCAGCAGTTCCAAACTGGCCGTTTTCACTGGATGTTCAGGCTGGGCAATTTGCGTTTGATGCGGATAACACGCTGCAGCAGCTGATGCTAAGTGCTTCGGGGACAGCGGATGACTATCAGTTTACAGCGAATGCCAATGTGGTGCTGAGCGAACAGCTGGCCGTGCCGGATAATCAGCTCACTGTGAAACTGGCTGCCAATGGAGGCCTGACAGCATTGACGCTGGAAGAAGCTCAGGTAGCACTGGGAGAAGCGTATACGCAACTGAATGCTCAGGTGAGCTGGCAAGAAGGGCTTCGCAGTCAGTTACAGGGGGAGCTATACAGGCTGCCTTTAGGTGCCTGGCTTGAACTGGATGAGACTGAGCTGTCGGGCGCTTATCAGCTCGAGTTTACTCGGCAGGATCAGCACTGGCTGACACAGGTCGATGAACTCACACTTTCTGGCAAGCTGGCTGCATTGCCTCTAAAAGTGATGGTCCGAGGCGAAGTAAATAGTAACTTACACGGTGAGATCCAGGCTGCTCAGCTTAGTTATGGGCAAAGTCAGGTTATGTTGTCAGGCAAAGCCGATAAACAACTGGACTTGCAAGGTGAGCTGACCCTGGCCCATGAACGAAATACGCTTTTGCCTGTGGATGCGCACCTGTCAGGGCTGTTTACGGCGACCGGACCGATTGATATGCCAAAGCTCACATTGAACAGCCAGCTCGACAAACTGGTCTATGAGGACACTGCGCTTGACGGCGGTACACTGGCACTGACGGTGGATATAGCCAAAAATTGGTTGACGGATTTGCATGTCTCTTTGCCGGCTGTGACGCAGGGTGAGTTACCCGAAACGGCACTTAGTGTGATAGTGCAGGGTGATCAAAGTCAGCATCAGCTGAGGGTGCAAGTTGACAATAGCGGCGGCAGTGCCGAGCTGGCCCTGAGTGGGCAGTATGCTCAGCAAGCCTGGACAGGTCAACTTGATACTGGTCTGTTACGCATAAACAATAGCGAACTGGCGTTGGTGGCACCTGCGCCTATTCGGGCTAAAGACGGGCAAGTGGAGATAGGGCGTCAATGCTGGACACTGGCACCCGGTCAGCTTTGCTTCGCGGCGCAGCAGGGGGCTCAGGGCCAAGCCAGCGTAGAGTTGCAGCAACTAGACCTGGCGCATTTTAATCCGTTACTTAGTAACGTGGCGCAGCTACAAGGCTTATTATCGGGTCATGCAAAGGCAAACTGGTCACAAGGTCAGTTACAGGCGTTGGATGGGCAGCTGGATATGTCTGACGCTCAGGTTATTCTACATGGCGCTGTTGCTGAGCAGCTCGATGATGGTGAGGACAGCGTTGCGCCGACCTTACCTCTTGAAATAGAACGCTTTGCACTGACACTCAACAGTGATGCACAACAAGCCAAAACGGCCTGGCAACTGGCGCTCAAAAAGTTAGGTCATTTCAATGGCGAGCTGGCGATGCCATTGCAGGCAGAGACACGTTCTATGCGCGGTTTTGTCAACATCGCAGGCATAGAGCTTGATAAGTTTAAGCCTTTGCTCCGCCGTCTGTTGTGGCCCGATCTGGAACTGGCTGGCACTATCGCTGGTCAGATAGGCATCGATGGTGCACTGTCTCAGCCGCAGCTGAGTGGGCAGCTCAGAGCCACGGATGTTCAACTAAAAGCCAGTGAAATTCCGATGGCCATCAGCGATTTAGACCTTGATATACAATTGAGTGGCCAGCAGGCTCTGCTCCATGGTGAGCTACACACATTGCCCCGAGGTCAGCTTACATTCACCGGCGAGATCGATTGGCATGCCGCTATGGCGGCGAAATTGCGGCTCAATGGCGAGCGCCTGACACTGATGCCACAGCCAGGTATCGAACTGGATATTTCGCCCGATTTGTCACTGAGCTACAACGGCCAGTATGCTGAGTTATTGGGATCGGTCAGTGTCCCTTATGGACGTATTGAGATAGAAGAACTGCCAGAAGGGGTTGTTACTGTGAGTGACGATCAGGTCATCATTGATGGCGCTAATCCCAGTGCCAGTGAGTCTGCTCAGATAGTGGATTATCGGCTCGACCTGGATGTCAGTTTGCTTGATGATGTCAGAGTCAAAGCGATGGGGCTGGATGCTTATCTGGCAGGTGAGTTATCGCTGGAAAAACAACTCGCTTCAGCCATGCTGGCCAGCGGCGAGATTAATCTGCGAGAAGGACAATATAAGGCATTTGGTCAGGATTTGAGCATAGAGACTGGTCAGCTGGGCTTTAATGGCCCATTGGATAAGCCTTATATCAATGTGCGTGCGATACGCAACCCAGATACCACAGCCAATGGCGTGATTGCTGGTGTTGAAGTGAAAGGCAGCATTCGCAGCCCGGAGCTGGTGATTTACTCAGAGCCCGCGATGGATCAGGCACAGGCGCTGGCTTATTTGCTCAATGGGCAGCCATTGGGTGAGGGGGAAAGTAATAACAATACCATGCTGGCACAGTTTTTATTGTCGCAGAGTATCGATCGCAGTAAGGGTTACTTCGCCAAAGCGGGAGAGACGATAGGGGTGAAGGATGTGAATTTGACCGCCAAAGGCAGCGGAGACGATACTCAGGTTGAAGTATCTGGCTATCTGACGCCCAGTGTACAGGTGAGTTACCGGGTCGGGGTATTTGCATCGCTCAGCGAAGTGGCAGTGCGGTATCGTATTTTTTCAAAGTTTTATATTGAAGCCACCAGCGGTTTATATAAGAGTATTGATCTGCTGTATAAGTTTGACTGGGACGAATGATGCGCCGTTTTTTGTTGCTACTGATGCTCTGTATCTCCGGCTCTGCCACGGCCTCTCGTGCTATTGGGCCGCTTGAGATCCGTGTCACTGCGGGCGCCAACCCTTATGTGACTGAGTTACTGGCACTGGCACTATCTTATCAACCCAGACCTGTGACATTTAAGCCAATTGTCGGGATCCCGACACAGAGTCGGGCATTGCGTTTGCTCGGTAAACCATCGGGCATTGATGTGTTTTGGTCTGTGACCAGTAAGGCGCGTGAGCAGCAGGCCCTGGCTGTGCGTATCCCACTGGTTAAAGGTTTGCTGGGCTATCGTGTGTTGTTCATTGCTGCCAGCCGAGCGGCGGACTTTGTGGATATTAAGCATTGGGGGCAGTTGCAGCCTTTGTTGTTTGGGCTGCGTCATGACTGGCCTGACAGAGCAGTGTTCGAACGCAACGGGTTACAGGTGGTAGCCTTCCACGATACCGAAAAGGCCATGACTATGCTCAGCAACAAACGCCTGGATGTCGTGCCGCTAGATATTTTGGCTGCCAATGACTTTCCTTCACGCACTGATATTATGGTGCAACCCAGTCTATTAATTAGTTATCCCTCAGCAGTTTATCTGTTTGTCGATAAAGCCAATATTCAGCTTCGTGATTTGCTGCAAGCAGGCCTTGAGCAAGCGATTGCGGATGGCTGTTTTGAGCAGCTATTTCGTCGCCATTTCGCGGATCAGCTAACACAACTCGACTTGGCTGGGCGCACTCACCTGCGCTTGCCGAATCCAACCTTGTCTGCCGAGACACCTTTGTCGCGCAGCGAATTGTGGTATCAACCAGGAACATATAATGACAATAATAATACGCAAAATAACATCAAGGATGAGCACAGCAGCGCTGTTGCTCCTCGCACTCACTGCCTGTCAGGCAACCGACAAACTGGCACAAACTGATAGTGTTAATGTACCTCAGACGACACCAGCCCCTGCTGAGATCATCGCACAGGCAGGCGATGCGGATTGGCGGTCAGTACCATTGGAGCACATCCTTAAGATCACTTTGCCAACGGGACCCGTTTATGTCGAACTGAACCCGCAGCTGGCGCCCGGCCATGTGGAAAATATTAAAGCGCTGGCGCGAGAGGACTTTTACCGTGACTTGACTATGTATCGCTTTGTTGAAGGTTTTGTCGCACAGGGCGGAGATCAGAGCGACGAGAAACACCCGCTCAAGGGGTCAAAAACTATTCCGGCTGAGCTTTTCCTGGCAACCGCAGAGCCTCAGGAGATCACTCCCTTAAACCTGGTCGATGGTTATGCACCACGGACCGGGTTTTTAAATGGGTTTGCCGTAGCACAGAACGACAAAGGGACACGTACCTGGCAGACCCATTGTCCGGGTACTTTTGCGATGGCGCGGCAAAATAGCGCTGATAGCGGGGGCAGTGAATTCTATTTCACATTAACAGCACAACGGTATCTGGATTTAAATACCACGGTTTTTGGCCGAGTGTTAGCTGGTATGGAACATGTGCAACGATTGCACAGACAACCTGAAGAAAACCAGCCTTTTAACCCTATTCTTGGCGTTGAGGTATTGGCGGATATTCAGCGTACCGACAAGCAACGTTTTCGGGTGTTCAATACCCATAGTCATGCATTTCGGGCTTTGATTGCAGCGCGCAAGAATCGCCCTGAAGCCTGGTTTTTACACCAGGCCAACCACACCGATGTTTGCGCTGTCAGTGTGCCGATTGAAGCGTTTACTGACGATTGATCCGGACATTAAAGGTGGTCTGATTTTGTTCGCTGGAACGGAACGGATTGATGTCCAGGCCACCACGACGCGTATAACGTGCATACACTTCCAGCTTGGCGGGGTTGAGCGCGCGCAGCAGATCGCAGTAGATGCGCTCTACACACTGTTCATGAAATTCATTGTGGTCACGAAATGAGATCAGGTAACGTAGCAATGATTCACGACAGATTTTCGCCCCTTCATAGCGGATAACAATACTTGCCCAATCTGGCTGAGAGGTGATCAGGCAGTTAGACTTTAACAAGTGGCTGTGCAGGGTTTCACTCACTTGCTGGTCGTTTTCCAGAGTTAATAAGCCATCTCGTGGGCTGTAATCATCCACAGTAATGTCTAGTTCATCAATGCACTCTCCAGGCAGGGCTGAAAATGGCAGGCAGTTGTGGTCGTCAGGGCCGTACAAGGTCACTGTAACATCGCACTGGGCCGCTTTGGAGAGATCCTGCTGTAATGTGTCACGTACCGCCTCAAAGCTGGCGAATTGACTCTGATTGAAGCTGTTCAGATAAAGTTTAAATGACTTAGACTCGATAATATGACTGCTCTGGCAAGGGAACACAAACCGGGCGATGGCCACCTGGGGTTTACCTTTTGTATTCAGCCAGGACAGCTCATAACCATGCCAGATATCTTCACCAAAAAATGGCAATGCCTGCTCATCAACGGCTATCTGATCACGATTAAGCTTGCGCGCGATAGGGTGAAGCAAGCTTGGCTCGTACTGACTGGCGTATTCGGTGGTTTTACCCAGCACAGAGGCTTTTAACTCCGGGGCGTTATTGTAGTCTGTCATGTTGATCCATTAGTAGTTACAATGGCTCCGATTATAGCGAATAATGAGCGAAAATAGCAGTATGAGCGTGAGCACTTTGATCCTCGAACTTCATGATAAATTTGCCAACTCGGTACAGCAGACCCACGGTCACTGGCCATTGATCGAGCATGATGCACAATGGCCCAGCCCGTGTGAAACCGGTGAGCCAAGAGGCGATGGCCTGATTGCCTGGCAAGCCGTGTCCAGAAATCCGGGCGGTGATTTGACTGCACTGGCCAGTGCGCTGGAAACTCAGTTTAGCCCTGAGTTAAATGCGTTTTATGGCACAGCGTATGGTGGCAATATTGTGGCTACGCTGGATGGAGAAGAGGTTGAACTGCTGCAGGCCTGGAATGAAGAAGATTTCGAGCGCTTGCAACAGAATATCACCGGGCATGTGTTAATGAAGCGTCGCCTGAAGCAAGCTGATACCGTTTTTATTGGTTTGACTGCGCAGGAAGATGTCTTAATTACAGTGCAACTCAGTACGGGTGAGGTATGTCTTGAACGCGTGGGTAAGGCGCCACATACAGTGCTGGCGCCCAGTCTGAGTGCGTTTCTGGCTCAGCTGATCTCGCAGTTTTAAGCTATATCAGGAGGTGGCGAGGCCACCTCTTGCGTCTTTACTGGAAATCCCAGGAAATATTGGAAACCAGTTCACAGGCATCACATTTGAAATCGAAAATGCCAAACCAGGGCTCATCTAATGCCCACTGTGCACCGCAGCTCGGGCACAAGCGTGCTTTTTCCTGTGCCAGGCTTTCACCCCCAACCCGGTACAAGTAATAATAAACCGGTTTTTTAGTGAGATAGCGGATCCGTTTACTGAGATCCAAGCCCCGACGGGTGAGGTCGCTGTCCAGGCTAGTCAATTCATTGAGAGCGGCAAACTCGCAGCGTGTTGCACCATTAATCTGGATCTGATCACAGGCCTGCCAGTCTTCTTGCCATTTTATTAGTGCTTTATAATCGCCATTGGCGATGGCCGGGATCTTATACAGAGGCACTGGCTGAAAATCATCACCACAATACAACGGACTACAGGTGTGCACATAGGTTGTATAGAGAATATAGCTGGACGGAGACTGGCATTGATCAGCGCCATTGGCATGAATATCCTGACCTATCACTTTGACTTTAGGTGCTAACAATCCCGCCTGCTGAAGTTGATCAATGGCGTGCTTAACGAATGGGCTGTGATGCAGAGGATGCAGTGCATCTTCAAGTGGACACATCACCCGAGTAATAAAAAAGCCTTCTTTCAAAACGGTGGGAAATTCATCGCCAATGATTTGGCCGTTGAAACGCAGCGCGTTAACCACTCTGTTGATTGCCTGCTCTGCTTGCTCAAGCGTGGTGTCCTGATAACAGTCAAAAGTGAGATCAACAACGAACATCTTAACGATACTCCAGTAGAGCGAGTAATTTATCCAGTTTCGCCTCAATGCGATCTAACTGTGTCTGCGCGTTATCCTGTGCTGCTGGTTGTGCGTTCTGTATTGGTTGATCGTCCAGTGTTGACAGCAGATCGGGGTTATTTTTATAAGCCGTCAGTCCCGCAATGATCAAGGGCATTGCAACGGGCTCAGCCAGTTTGGCTTTGGTGGTGGCAACGGTAGGGGTTTTGCCTTGCGCAACGAGTGTGGCAATTGCGTTTAAAACTGCGGGGTGCATAAAGCGGCCTCTGGAAATTAAAACTTAGCGCATTGTATCACCTAAGCTGCCACAACATCACCAGTAAAAAGGTGCATCTCGTGTTTGTGAGATGACATATAGCGCTTTTCAATGTCACATGTGTTTAGCACTGCACATGCAGGGTAATGCTCCGGTTATCGCCAGTTTGGCCAGCTTTGTTCAACGTAATCTTGCATCCAGCTCATCGATTATTTCACTCCAGTCAGCATCTTCTCTGAGTGACTCTTCAATGAAGTGCTTTTGTCCTTCGTTCCAAAACGGGGCTTCTGCCAAAAGCATATCGCTGGGCAGTGTGTGCTGACTAAAAAATGCCTTGATGCCAGCATCACTGTTGTCTAATCCAAGCTGAGCGAATAAGTTTTTTAGGTTATGTGCACTGGTGTCCATATGCCCTCTGGTTGTTTAAAAAGTACGCTATAACTATAGTAGATTTACAACACCGACCAAGAAAAAATCGTCGGATAATCACAACAAAAAACACAAGGACTTACCATGACAAACTCAACAACCAGTGCGCAGCTAACCATTAAACATTTATCCCCGGAAGACAGCAGGGTGGCGGCCAGCTTGCTATACAGAGCCTACCATGATGACAAGTTATTCAAAGACGTACTGGGTGGTGCGGATGAACAAACCTATGAATCTCGGCTCCGTGCTTTGATCCGTGAGGAGTTATCCTGTTTCGGCCAGTCTGCTCAACCTTTAATCGGTCTTTACCAGGAAGAAGACTTACTGGCGATTGCCTGTGTATTTGAAGCTCAGACAGAGCTACAAGCATCGCGACGCTGGGACTGGCGTTTGCGATTAATGATGAGCGCTGGATATTTACAAACTCAGCAATTAATAGACAAAGAGAAAACCATACGTGAAGCATTGGCAGATTGCGGGCACTATTATTTTCTCTCGTTTATTGCCGTAGAGCCGCACTATCAGGGTCAAGGATTGGGTCATCATTTACTGGATGCATTGGACGAATTAGTTAAAGAAAATCCGTTGGCCAGTGGTCTCGGGGTATTTGTGTCTGAAGCCGAGCAGAACTTCTTTTTTAGTCAGCATGGCTATGAAAAACTTCAGGTTTTAACCTTCAAATCAGTACAGGGTGAACTGCTGTTTAACAGTCGAACCGCCATTATGGAAAAAAGCCTGTGAGACTTTTCTCACATGAATGTAGGTCAAGGCGTTTTAGTATCAGTGTTTTAACCCTCTGTAATAAGTTAAGCTGTTGAAATTTATTGTTTTTGTGAATATTTCAAGAAGGTGACGAAAAAAAGTGTGAGAAAAAGCGCCTTTTCCATTATTCAGGATTGCGTAAACTTAATCGTGTTCAAGGACGGAAGGACATCAGTGCCAGGAAAGGGTGAAGTGGATAGAGTCAGGATGACTCAGGAAACATCAGGATGATGTTTAACAGGGGAAGTCAGGAGCGCTTAGGATAAGCGAAGTGGATAGAGTCAGGATGATTCAGGAAACATCAGGATGATGTTTAACAGCGGAAGTCAGGAGCGCTTAGGATAAGCGAAGTGGACAGAGTCAAGGGAGACTCGGGTAACATCAGGATGATGTTTAACAACGGAAGTCAGGAACGCTTAGGATAAGCGAAGTGGACAAGGCCAGGATGGCTTAGGACACAAAAAGGACGTTGTTTATAAAAGGAATAGGGAAGACAAGTCGAGCGGTGTGACAGAGTTTACACAAGTCGACAAAGGATGTGCTTGGATGCGGTAAGGATATCTACAGGATGTAACCTATCGGATGAAGTCAGGGAAGAAGATCGGGTATGTCAGGATGTATACCCGTTCAGGGGATGATGAAGCTTGGCGGCTTGCTAGTTTGTTGTAGGCAGAGGAATTGGATACCTCCCAGGAAATTCGTCAGATTGGGGCGTAGCGCAAGGGTTACGCCTTGGTTTTTTGCTTTGTGAAAGTACACCTCAAAACCATTCTTTAATCTCACATCTCACCATTATCACGCTGACCATGTGTGACCGTTCGGAAAAACGCACTTTAATCTGTCACCCGACTATGGAAATTACAGCATGCGGTGGGGTGGAACATCCATTTTTTTCAGACGGAGGTTCTCAAGGTGCATAGTGCCGGTGTAAGCACTTTGCTGATCTGAGCTGAATTCAAACGCAAATTGGCTTTTTATTCCCAGTTTTCCATTACTCAGTACACCGAGCCTGCGTTTAACACAGGCGACACTGAGTAACTGGACATTGAGCTTTTCTGCTTGTCCTACAGCGTGTTGTTGTGCCGCTTCAGCAATCTGACGGCCAAACCAAAATGACGCAATGATTGCGCCAATAAGAATAAAAAGCCAAAGAGTGATCATCGTTTAAATAGCCTGCCTATTGCTCTGGACAGTGTTTCACTGCGATTTTCTGTTCTAAGTAGAGCTAAGACATGTGGGCGCAATGTCGGAATTGCAACCAGATCGGCGAAAATGCTTTCAAATAAGCCGTCCACCTCAGTGTTATGTGCCGCACTGTCCATGAGCTTAATTAGCCTTGTGGAGTCAGTCAGTGTTTCCCAGCAGCGCCCGGTAATCGTGAGTTGCAGATCGGCCTGGGCAGCCAGTGGTGAGTCTAATATAGCATCAACAGCATCAGCGATGAGCCCGAGACTATGGCTACCCGATAATGCTCTGAGGTGATTGATACACGCAGTCAAGTCTTGATCGTTCACGGCTTGTTTCAGGCCAGCCAATAAGTGCTCGGTTAGCTCAACACCAATGGCAACATGTTCTAACATGGCCGCCAGAGGCGACTGAACTTCCTTGGGTAATTGTGACCAGTGGGCCTTGAGATTGTTCTGGTTGTTACCATGCTCCAGGCGCATGGCAAAGTCAGCCAGACCTTGTACTGCCAGGTTTTGCCACTGATCTAACCCCAGTTTTCCAGCGATATAGAGCTCGGCATATTCATAATACTGAGACGCAGGGCGCTTGAGCTCGGTTTTCAGCAACGCATTAAACGCGGCCAGTTTATTGGCATTAGGTGCATAGACATAGGGATTGTTATCCAGCTTACCTTGCGCCGCTTCGCCGGTGAGCTGAGTGCCTAAGGCATCGATGACCATAGAGGCAAAGTGGTCACGGCTGGCAGCAACCAGTTTACTCTGTTCATCCAGGGGGAGCTTCAAAAACCACACATAGGGATCCTGAGTGGCCTGGTTGTCCCAAAACTGAATCGCTAATAATGCGTGGCCAGCGAGTGGGTAAGGGTAGGGCACCTGAGTGGTTTCTATTTGCGCAAACTGCTTTTTATCGATTTTGGTTATGCGACGGCCAATATCATAGGCGCGCCATTGCGTGCCTGCTGAAGTTAGTAGTTCACCTAAAGTCGTAATTTGCGCTGTCATTTTCATCTCACTTAATTGCGTTGAAGCGCGATTATAACTTTATTCTTGGTGACTGATAAGGGTGACCATAAAGATACAAACGCCCGCGTTGGATCGGGTATAATGGGGCTTTTGTATTTGTCTGAGGAAGCACTATGGATCACCCAGTATGGCAACTGCTTGATGAGCTCGAACACACGTTACGCCAGGCTAAACTTTGGCAGGCAGAGCCCGTTTCGGAACAGGCGTTACATTCTACTCAGCCATTTTGCTGCGATACGTTACGGTTTGAGCAATGGTTACAGTTTGTTTTTATCGTCAAGATGCGTACTTTGTTGCAAAACGGCGCACCTTTACCTGCCAATATGGCCATCGCGCCCATGGCAGAAGTCAACTTAGCGCAACACCCCCAGTTTAACGCATTGCTGGGTGTGTTACAGCGCCTAGACTCAGCTGTTTCGGAGTAGGCCTGGATGTTAGAGATCATTTATCAGGATGAACATTATGTGGCCATTAATAAACCATCAGGCTTACTGGTTCATCGCTCGTTTCTAGACAAACGTGAAACGCAGTTTGCGATGCAGATACTCAGGGACCAGCTGGGGCAGCATGTGTTCCCAGTGCACAGACTTGACCGGCCGACCTCCGGTGTTTTGTTGTTTGCGCTGAGCTCCGAGGCTGCGCGTGATATGAATCAGATCTTCATCGACGGCACGGTGCAAAAGCGCTATTTGGCTTTGGTACGGGGCTTTGCACCGCAAGATGTGTATGTTGATAAACCCTTGAAAGAGCAGCTTGATAAAATTGCTGATAAGTTTGCGGATCAGGATAAAGCGCCACAGGAAGCACAAACTCAGTTCAACTGTCTGCATCAGGCTACGCTCAATATACCGTTGGGTAAATACCCCAGCATTCGATACTCTTTGGTGGAGTGTTTTCCAAAAACGGGTCGTAAACATCAGATCCGTCGTCACCTTAATCACCTGAATCATCCGATAATTGGCGATGTGAATCATGGCGATAACAAGCAAAATCACTTTTTTCAGGGGCATTTTGGTATTCGTCGTTTGATGTTATTTGCAACTGAGCTCAAGTTTTTGCATCCTTATAGTCAACAACCCATCACCATTCGCGCCAGCTTGGGAGAAGAAATGCTGAACTTATGCAAGCAACTGGGCTGGCCAGACACAGAAAAGGACTATCTATAATGGCATCCATTACGCTTTTTGTTGGCTCAGTATTTGGCAATGCAGAAAACTTAGCCTCCGAAGTTAAAAACGACATTGAGCAGCAAGGGCATAGTGCAGTGATCGTCGACGTGCCTACGCTCGAGCAGGTCAAATCAGCGGACAATTTACTGTTTATCTCTTCAACAACCGGACAAGGCGATATCCCGGAAAACCTGCTACCCTTAGTATTGCAAATGCAAAGTCAGTTTCCCATGCTGACGGGGAAAACCGTAGGGGTTGTTGCGTTGGGTGACAGTAGTTACGGTGACACCTTTTGTGGTGCCGGGCGCCAGATCGATGCGCTGGTTCAGGAGCTCAATGCCACAGTGACAGAGCCCAGGCTGGATGTGGATGCGTGTGAGCATTTTGAGCCTTATGAAGCGGTCGCGCCCTGGCTACAGAAATGGTTGCAACACCTTTGACAAAGGCGTGATGCCCAGAGCCAATAAAAAAGCCGCTGTTGTCAGCGGCTTTTAACGTTATGAACGTTTGACATCCACGGTCAGTTTCAGCTTTTGACCGGGATAGAGATACTTCTGACCGGCAAGCTTGTTCCACTTTACGATTTCACTGACAGTGAGATTAAACTTGGCCGCAATCCGTGCCAGAGAATCTCCTTTGCGTACCTTATAGGTAATGGTGCGCTCGGTCGTGTTTGCGACAGGCTGAGTGGTACTCTGGCTCTGATAAATGGTGAGTTTTTGTCCCAGCTTAAGTACTGCGTTGGCTTTGAGTTTGTTCCATTTGGCAAGCTGCGCCACGGTGACGTCATACTCGCGGCTGATATCCCATAAGGTATCGCCACTGGTGACTGTATGGGTTTTTTTATTGCGTGTTGCTTTGTTTGCAGCGCTGCGCACGGCATCTGGTAAATGCTCGCTTTGTAACTCGCCGTCGCTCAGTGGGACCAGCAGTTTCTGACCAACCCGGATCATATGTGAATCCAATTTATTCAGTGAACGGATTGCACTGGTGCTGGTGGTAAACTTCTTGGCAATCACTGATAAACTATCACCGCGCGCAACGGTGTAGTATTGCCAGCGCAGGCGATCTTTGACTGGTGTACTGGCAAGGCGGGTTTGAAATGCTTCGATTTTATCTGCTGGCAGCAACAGGGTATGTGGTCCGTTCGGATCTGTGGCCCAGCGGTTAAAACCTGGGTTCAGACGATAAAGCTCCGTGAGCGACATATCTGCCATTTCGGCGGCTAACGCCAAATCGATTTGTGATCCTACTTCGACGGTATCAACCACCTGCGCATTAATGATCTTATTCCATTTAACATTAAACTCATCCTGGCGTTTTAACAAGTCAGACAGGGCGAGCAATTTAGGCACATAGGCTGTGGTTTCACGTGGCAAATCTAAAGACCAGAAATCGGTTGGTAAGTGCTTCTTACGATTTTTCCGGATCGCCTTGAGTAGTCGCCCTTCTCCTGAGTTATAGGCCGCAATGGCATTGAGCCAGTCGCCTTCGAGTGTCTTATGCAGGTAAGTGAGATATTCCAGTGCGGCGCGAGTTGACTGAACGATGTCGCGACGGCCGTCATACCACCAGTTTTGTTTAAGATCGAACCGCTCTCCGGTTTGTGGCATAAACTGCCAGATCCCAGACGCGCTGCGGTGAGAATAACCGAACGGATCGAACGCACTTTCTACGATTGGCAGCAATGCAATTTCAATCGGCATTTCGCGTTTCTCAACTTCCTCTACAATATAGTACAGGTAGGGTTCGGCGCGCTTCGAAATCCGATCCAGGTAAGCCTGGTGGCGTTGATAGTAGTTACGTTCTGCAACTACGGGCCGGTTTTGTGGCACGTCAATAGACAACTGATAGCGGATCCGCTCCCAGACGTCGTCGAACACAGGTGGTGGCTCATCGGCTTCCACGGGTTCCTGAATGGCACTCATCAGAGTGTCGCTGATTTCGGCTGGACTGGCGTGGTCCAGTTGTTCGGCTTGTTCAATTGTGGGGCTGTCGAACGTGGTTTGACAACCGCTCAACAGTGCTGATACTAACAGCAGCAAGAGAGGCTTTTTCATAAAACTCGGTCATTGATCCATTGTCAGGGTACGGTGCCGCAGAAAATCCACAGCTAAAACCCGTCAATGTTAACTGTTTAGTTGTAAAAATTAAAGCAGTGCCTAAAAATTATCCTTCCATTGCCTGAGCACGGCAAACCTTTGCCAGTCTTCATCACAGTCAGCTTGTAACTCAGACGGTACAGTATCGAGCATATGTGGCAGATTTACCCGCATAAAAGGGTTAATGCTTAACTCACGTGCGATGGTTGTTGGTAAGGTTGGTAGCGCCTGTGCGCGCTGTTGCTGGCCCCACTCCTGCCATGTAGTAATGTCGTGATTGCCAGGCTCTACCGCAGCGGCAAAAGTCAGGTTAGCCTGCGTATATTCATGCGTGCAATAAATTTTACACTCGGGAGGGAGCTGGGCAAGAGCTTGCATAGCGCGCCACATCTGTGCCGGGCTACCCTCAAATAAACGGCCACAGCCCGCGCTGAATAAGGTATCTCCGGTAAATGCCAAATCAGTACTCAGGTAGCAGATGTGGTCCAGTGTATGTCCAGGTGTATGCGCAATGGTAAACTCCAGCCCGGCAATGGTGACCTTATCACTGTCACTCAAAGGGTGTGTGATGCCGCCAAATGGCGTATTTTTGGGGCCATAGACGGGCAGGTTGCCATAATGTGCCAGCAAAGGTGCGATGCCATCGGTATGATCCCAGTGATGGTGCGTGACTAAGATGCCGGCCAGTTGTTTGTGTTGTGCTGTGGCGAATTCAATAACGGGCTCGCTTTGCCCGGGGTCCACAACCCACATTAAATTGCTATCTGACGGACATATTGCCCAGATATAATTGTCATTGAAGGCGTTGATGGGGTGGATTTGCACTGCGACTTGCGCCATAACTCATTGCTCTATAAAGTGAAGGTGTAACAAGTATAGCGAGTGCGTATCATGAAACCAGCTCTAAGTTTTCAGCAGGGTCCGAAACCCTACCAGTGGCAGGATTTTCCACATGGAGATTATGTGCGCGCAGGCATAGAAAGGCGGATGGCTCATTGGCTGCCGCGAATGTTTGGTTATCATATGCTCAAGCTGGGCTGCCTGAGTGGTCAGCTGGATACGTCACAAAGCCCGATCAGTCATCAGATTTGTGTTGCGCCAGAGGGGGGGCATGTTGGCGTGTTAGCAGAAATCGATGAATTACCCTTTTATGAACATAGCGTAGACGCATGTATTCTCAGTCAATGTCTGGAATATCATTCTGATCCCCATCATATTTTACGGGAGGCACACCGAACACTGATCCCGGGTGGGTATATCGTGATCAGCGGGTTTAATCCATTTAGTTTGTGTGGACTGGCGCATTTGCTGCCATTTAGCAAAGAAAAACTGCCCTGGTCGGGACGCTTTTTTACCCCGTCCCGGGTTAAGGACTGGCTGGATCTGCTGGGGTTTGAAATTCTTGCCGATGAGCGATTCGTCCATGCCTCACTGGCAAGAGGTTCACGGCTGTCGCGTTTTGCGCCCTGGCGACGTTTTTGTCGCCATTACATGAAGCCGATGGGCAGTGTCTATTTGCTGGTGGCCCGCAAACGGGTCGCACCTTTAACGCCGATTAAACCCAAATGGCATGCGCGTCCTAAATGGACGCCAGCGGTAAAAGGCGCGCGACTGAAGCACAGTCGTAATCAGGAACAAAGTTAGTCGGTTACTCGCTCTGGTAACCGGTATCTTCTTGCAGATCCGCACCGCCAGCGGCTTCGCGTGCCAGGTCGTCCACCAGTTCATTGTATTTGTTGCCTGCATGGCCCTTAACCCAACGCCACTCAATGGTGTGACGCTGAACCGCAGCGTCCAGTCGTTGCCATAGGTCGACATTTTTAACTGGCTTTTTAGCGGCTGTTTTCCAGTTGCGCTTTTTCCAGTTGGCCAGCCAGGATTCGATCCCCTGTTTCACATATTGACTGTCTGTGTACAGGATCACCTGGCATGGACGCTTGAGCGTTTCGAGTGCAACTATCGCTGCCAGCATCTCCATGCGGTTATTTGTGGTAAGCCGATATCCGGCGTTGAGGGTCTTTTCATGACCTTGGTAACTGAGGTACACACCATAGCCGCCAGGACCCGGGTTGCCCAAGCAGGAGCCGTCGGTATAGATCTCTACGGATTTTTGCACGAATTTGCCTGTTTTTATGTAAAATACTCCAATAGACGCTAACCATAGCAAAGTTAGGCAATCGACGATATGCATAAAAGACAAATAGTACTGGATACAGAAACCACGGGCATTGACCCCAAAGAAGGTCACCGGATCATTGAGATTGGGTGTGTGGAATTAGTGAATCGTCGCCTGACTGGCAACAACTTTCATGTCTACATCAACCCACAACGTAGTATTGAAGAAGAGGCCATTGACGTTCACGGTATTACCAATGAGTTCCTGCGAGACAAACCTTTCTTCCATCACGTTGCGCAAGAGTTTTATGACTATATTCAGGGGGCCGAACTGGTGATCCACAACGCGCCGTTCGACGTCGGCTTTATGGATCATGAGTTTGCTATGCTTAATCAGGGGTTTGCAAAAACTCATGAGGTATGTGAGGTACTCGATACTTTGGTGATGGCGCGGGACTTGCATCCTGGTCAGAAGAACAGCCTTGATGCTTTATGTCGCCGTTATGATATAGATAACTCAAAACGAACATTGCACGGCGCTTTACTGGATTCCGAGATTTTATCGGATGTCTACCTGGCTATGACAGGGGGCCAGAAGAAGCTTAATCTGGCTCAGCACAATGAACAGGCACAGCAGGGTAGTGGCGGGGGGATCCGTCGCTTGAGTGCTGAGCGTGCGCCGCTGAATGTGGTGCTGGCGACGGCAGAAGAGCTAGATGCGCATGAAGCGCGCATGGAGCTGGTCAATAAAGCCTGCGGGCAGAGTTTGTGGCAGCAGTAGCTGCACTCAGGCTCGCACCTGTAGTGTAAGAGAACGATTAATTTATGATGAGGTAAAGTGGCATGCGGATCGGCTTAACAGGATTGATGTTGTTATATTGCGCAGTGTTTAGCGTGAAGATGATGGCCGACACACCGCAAATTACGTTGCTTGAGCGAGACGGCAAGGTCAATGAAATCCCTTTACTGGATAACCGCTTTCGCATTGACCACAATGTTAAGAAAATTACACTATTGTTTTTTCGTGCCCCCGGTACGCCTGCCGTGGTGCTGGTAAAACCGGACGGCAGTAAATACTACGCCACGCATGCCATTGCTGACGAGAAGCTCGAATGGTATGACGAGATCAGTTATGACCTGGTGATAGTGACCGATCCTATGCCTGGTCCATGGCAGGTGTTAGGCCAGATCCGCCAGGACAGCCGGGTTATGGTATTGGGGGATATTGAGTTGCAGGTTGACCCCTTACCGCCTTTGATATTCCGTGGTGAAATGTTGAAAATTCAGGGACAGGTCACCAACGATGGCCAGCCCGTCGATATTGGCTACTTCCGTGATGTTGTTACTCTGTATGTCGAGTTTGTCAGCACTAATAATGATCAGTACGCTAACTTTGGTGCGGGCACGCAAAGTGTGGCCGAATTTAAAGATGATGGCCGGGAATTTGATGAGCGCCCTCTGGATGGCATCTTTACTGGTGAATTTCGTCTGAATTTTCCAGCCGGTGAGTGGCAACCCGAATTCTATATAGAAACGCCCATCCTCAAACGTCGCGTAGTGAAAGATCCCATCATTATTGCAGAGCCACCTTTTTCTTTTGAATTGATGCTGGCAGGGCAGGAAGAGTTTGAGCACCAGCTGACTATCAGGCTGGAGTCCGAGGTGGTGAAACCGGAAACTGTGATCTTTCAGGGCAAAATCTTGTACCCCAATGGTGAAGAGCAAATGTTCACCCTCAATGGTGAAGAACGTTTGTACCGTCAGCTGGCAATTAAAAACTATGACTGGGGTCGATACAGTGTGGAGTTGTCCGCCTTTGGTGAAAACATCAACGGCCGAGAGTTTATGGCCCGCTTGCCAGATTATAATTTTGAAATAGAACGCCCTATTGAAAAAGTACCAGAGTTACCTGAGTCAGAGCGCCCAACGCAGCGTGTGGTTGCGCCGCCTGAACCGGAACCGGGTCTCAGCACCGGTGCCATTGTTGCCATTGTGGTTGTTGGTAATTTGCTGATCCTGCTGTTGGGTTGGCTGGCCGTGCGCATTTTTGTACAGAAAAAGCCCATCAAATTAAAAATCAGCCTGCCCTTTATCGGTAAGAAAAAGCAGTTAGATTTGGAAGAGTTAGATCAGAATGCAGAAAACTCTGGCAAACCAAGTTCAAAAAATGACAAATCAGCTGATATTTTGAACCTTTCGATGTCGGATGACTAAAAATCCCCGATTTTTTCAAAAAAGGTGTTGACTCTTAAGGGGGGCATTCGTATTATTCACGCCGCTGTCAGGGAGCACACCTGAACAGCGAGAGAACAAGATGCTGCGGAGTGGTAGTTCAGTTGGTTAGAATACCGGCCTGTCACGCCGGGGGTCGCGGGTTCGAGTCCCGTCCACTCCGCCACATACTTTTTCTCTATAAGCGCACGCTGGAGTGGTAGTTCAGTTGGTTAGAATACGGTTCAGTGCCTGAGTAAACAAGCCAAATCCATAGCCGTCGAGCAGTAAATGGTGACCCACAATAAACAGCAGGTCTTGCTCTGGGGTACGTACCAAAGTCAGTTTGAGCAAGGCCTCATCGGG